>DNBN01000115.1 GCA_003491845.1 Porticoccaceae bacterium
AAAGTGATACCAGCTACTATCAAGTTCCTACGATTAACTCGATCAGCTAATCTGCCAATAGGGATACCTAAAAAAGTATAGAAAATTACAAAAGCAAACCCTACTAAAAGGCTAACTCCAGTATCACTCAAATTGAAATCTTGCTTTATAGGCTCTATTAAGAGAGTCAGTATAAAACGGTCAACGAATGAAAAAGTATAAGCCACAAAAAGCAGACCTACTGTATACCAAGCTGCTGGAGCCGGCGGCCAAGAAGATTTACTGAGGTCGCTACTTGAAGATTGATTAAGGGAATTCATTGACAGGCCTTTTTACAAAATAACAGAAAATAATAAGTTTTAATTGATCGTATGATAAATTAAACTGTACACTTATTAAATGCCTTTAGCAAATTGACTACGACTACTAAAGTTTAATACCAATTTATAAAATGCAGTGGGAAATACATAGTATGTTATTGGAAAAATGCGCATCTCTTGTCACTCAGAAATTGCCAGTAAAGAGTATGCTAGCTTTCCTAACATCATTTACTCATCAACTTATTTTTACAGAAGAAAGGTCGTATAAAACTTACTTCCGGCTCTGGAGTCTCCATGGAAACAACCACTAAAACCGCAAAAGAAATTTACCTGGATCTAAAGAAGAACCCCAACCGAGCGCGATTCGGCTTTGGCAATAAAGCTGTATTGGTAAATATTGATCCTCAGAAAGCCTACACAGCAACAGATGAATTTATCACCGCCTATGAGACTGACCCTAATCAGGTGCTCTATATAAACCAACTGTCAGAGCAATTCCGAAAGCTTGGTTGGCCAGTAGTTTGGACACATGTCGCTTATATGGAATCAGCTGAGGATGCTGGTGTCTGGGGCACACGCACAGACAATGAGAATTCTCTACAGAATATTAAATTCAACTCTCGTCGCAGCGAATTTGATGACCGCCTCGAAATAGATCCAATCAAAGACGTTATATATTTAAAAAAGATGCCCTCCGCTTTTTTTGAGACTCAGCTGCAATCATTACTTGTATGGCATCAAGTGGATACAGTCATTCTTACCGGGGGTTCAACGTCAGGGTGCATTCGAGCAACCGCCGTAGATAGCCTATCTCGAGGCTACAGGACTATAGTTCCCGAAGAAGCGGTCGCCGATAAACATGAGAGTTACCACTACGCCAATTTAACTGATCTATTATTAAAGTATGCTGACGTTCTAGAAATTAAAGAGGTAGTTTCTTGGTTAGACGCGAGACTGAAAGATAACAAATAGAATCTTCCACTATTAGATAAAGGGTAAAAGATGAAACAGGATCTAGGTCTTTATGATTATTGGCCCTATGAAAATCGGCCTAAGATTCGGTGGCCTGGAGGTGCAAAATTAGCCTTCTGGGTGGCACCTAACATTGAATACTACGAGCTCGATCCGCCTCAAAATCCATTTCGAACAGCATGGCCTCAACCTATACCTGCTATTCCAGGATACTCTATACGTGACTACGGAAATCGAGTTGGCCATGTTCGTCAGATGCAATTATTAAATAAATATGGCATTCGAGGTTCAGTCTCTTTATCGACTGCGCTCTGCGACCATCATCCAGAAATCATTAAGCAGTGTCGTGATCTGGATTGGGAATTTTTTAGCCATGGTATTTATAACACCCGATATACCTATGGCATGACCGAAGATCAAGAACGTGAAATGATTAGAGATTCGATCGAATCGATATTTAAGCATACAAACCAAAAATGCGCGGGTTACTTAGCACCTGCTCTATCTCACTCAGAATTAACTTTAGATCTATTTGCAGAGGTGGGTACTGAGTTATTTGGTAATGATGCGGGCATTTATACCTGTGATCTTTTTCATGATGACCAACCCACGCCTATTCATCTTAGAAGCAAAAAGCGTTTTGTCTCAATACCCTATTCTCTAGAGATGAATGACACAATCGCCTATGTATCCAATAAGATAGAACCACGTAGATATGGGCAGATACTAAAGGACAACTTTGACCAACTTTACAAAGAAGGCGATAACTCTGGCACCGTGATGTGCATACCTACCCACAACTACCAAATTAGCTGTCCGCATCGAATGAAATCATATGAAGAGGCCTTGGAATATATTACTGGACACAGTGATGTATGGGTAACCACAGGACGAGAAATCGCAGAGTACTACTTAGAGCACTATTACGATGACGCCGTTAGAGATATAGCGGGTAAGCAGGAGAGTAAATCGTGAGTACAAATAAAAACTATCTTAAGTACCCACATCGCTCACTCGGAATGGACCATTCGCTATACAAATGGTCAATGCTTGATGATCGTCCACCCATTCAATGGCCTAACGGTAAAAAACTCGCTCTATGGATAAATATTAGTCTCCAATTTTTTCCTTTAAATCAGCAAAACAAACCCTTTCCAGTGCCTGGGGGGATGACTATGCCCTATCCGGACCTGCGTCATTACACGCTCCGTGATTATGGAAACCGCATTGGTATTTATCGTTTCTTTGATGCTTTAGATCAATATGGCATGCAATCAAGTATCGCCATGAATACTCTTGTTGCTAAACGCTATCCTTATTTACTCAACAAAGTTATTGAACGAGGGCATGAGATTATTTGTCATGGCGATCATATGGATGCTTTGCACTATGGTGGTCAACCCATAGAAGAAGAGGCAGCATTGGTGCAAAAGTCACTCAATGAATTAAGGCAGCTAAGTGGACAGCCAGTAAAAGGCTGGATCAGTCCAGCAAAAAATGAAAGTCACAATACACCGAAGTTGCTAGCTGCGAATGGTATCGAATATTTCTGTGACTGGGTGAACGATGATATGCCATATGAATTTTATACTGATGAAGGTGCCCTCACCGCTATGCCCCTTTCTACGGAACTAGAGGATAAATTCATCCTCATGAACAATCTTCACTCAGAATCTTCCTATAAAGATCAGATTATAGATGCCTGTGACTTTCTTCTAGAAGAAGCATCTACCAAGGGTGGAAGGATTTTGGCTTTAAATCTTCATCCGTGGTTGCTCGGACAACCTCATCGCATCCATATTCTGGAACAAGTATTTGAATATCTGAGCTCCAAAAAAGATATATGGTCTGCTAATCCTATGGAAATTGTTAGGGTATTTAAGTCATAATCAAGGTGATAGTTGCCCCGTTGCAATTAGGCAAATTCACAAAGAGCTTCTAATATGGCGTCTTCTCCAAAAAATAATACCAACAAGCGCAGGCCTCTTAGCCAAACCGATCCGACGCCCCTGTATTTCCGTCTCTACAGTCGGTTGAAGCAAAATATTTTAGACGGCACATTAAAACATGGTAGCCAGCTCCCCACGGAGAAAGAGCTCTCTCAAGTACATAACATTTCACGAGTTACAGCGATACGAGCGCTGAACGAACTTGCCGCAGACGGTTTAGTTAGTCGGCAACGTGCTAAAGGCACTCACGTTACTCATAAATATTCTCCAAAGCCGGTCAAAGCCCCCCTTATTGGAATGCTTCAAGAGATCGAATCAATGGCTCGTCACTCGGTCGTGAAGGTTATTGAAATCAACGATGTTCTCCCACCGGCAGAAGTATCAGGTACATTTAACCTGACCGCTGAAGAAACGACATTAAAAATGATCCGTGTTCGAATACGGGATGGAGAGCCTTTTGGCTACTACATTAGCTGGAGTCGAGGGTTGGACGCCAGTATTAGCGAAGATAGCCTAAAAACTAACTCCCGCTTAGAAATATTCCGCAAGAATGGCATTCACATCACTCATGTACAACAAACTTTAACCGCAGTCCCTGCATCGGTAGAGGTGGCATCTGAGCTTGAAGTCGAACCTGGCTTTCCTCTTCTAAAACTCGTACGCCAGTCCTTTGATAAAGACGAGAATCTTGTCGACTTTCTGGTAGCTTTGTATCATCCAGAACGCTTCCAATATCAGATGGATTTGACGGTTGAATCTTAATCATAGGCATTTTTAATATTAAAGGAAGTAAAACGATGATCCTCAATCAGTATGCATCTTTTAATTAAACAACTGTCTGTAATTATTTGTTTGATTCTTTTAGTTTTTACTACCCCAGTAAAGGCTGCGCCTCCTGCTCTGCGAGTCGCTAGCTT
>DNBN01000218.1 GCA_003491845.1 Porticoccaceae bacterium
AAGCACGACTGCGACGAGTTCGACATAGAGTACGTTATCGTTTTATCCCCTAGCAGGTAGGTAGCCAGTAAAACAGAGATCAATAGGTATTTGGTGTCTGTTCTGCTACAAAAAAAAGAAACCCTATTGTCTATCAAGCATCCTGCTAATTTGTGCAGATGTGAATGGCCATCCTTTCTCTTGGCCATCAGGCAACATCACAACAGGTATTCTTAGGGCGTATCGTTCTTTGAGTGAAAGATCGCGACTAATATCAACCTCAATAATCATAATATTTCGTGTCTTTACCAGCGGAGCTAATATCTGCAGTGCTTGATGGCACAAATGACAATTTTGACCTGAGTAAAGAATAAGATCTGTAGACATAGTGCTTATCCCCAATACTATTTAGCGGTTGTGACTAACATTGAATCTGGACGTCTTTAGAAGCTACATCAACAAAAAAACGTATCATTTTGGCTATCTCACTATCTGGGATTTCCATTGTATTAACCCCAACAGATAGCTCAAAATAGGACGCATCTGCGCCTCTTTCAATTGCCCTACCAAAAAGTCTAACACCAAAGCTGTCAATAACAACGTCTCTGGCAGCGTTGGCGCAACGGGCAGAAAACGGCAGATGAACGTGCATCATATTGGTTTGAATCTGCTCTGGCCTGCAGTGTATTTCGTCTATACTGTGTAGCAACATTGACAACTGCCTAGCTTTACTACAAAACCTAGGCATGTCAGCGATACGTTGATCAAATAACATGCCCGCAGAGGCCACCTGAGGCCCGAGGGTTTGAACGGTACCACCAGCTCGCCTCTGCCATATTTTTGCATCAGCAACAAATGCTTCAGAGCCAAGCAGCATGGCCCCAGGGAGTGCCCCTATACCCTTGTAAAAAGAGACATAGACAGAATCAAACCCATGGCAGATATCTTGATAACTTTGCTGATAAAAAGGTTGAGTCTCCCACAATCTTGCACCATCTAAATGCAGTCGTATTCCATGTTCCTTGGCTGCTGATTTAAGCTCGTTTAACTGCATCCAGCTCGGCAGTTTTCCACCTACCTCTCTAATAGGTAGTTCAGTTAATAGAACACGCATATCAGACGGTATTGTCTCAAGATGTTGCGCTAACATCGGCGACTGTGAAGGGCCCACTAAGGTACCTTTTAAACGATATAGTTCTTTGTAGCCGCCCTCTTCATGAATTTCAAGATGTGACGTTGGGTGCATTCCAAAATGATTACTGCCTCTTTCACTACACCAAATCTTCAAGGCAATCAGCTGTGCTAACACCCCAGTTGGCATGAAACGAGCAGCAGGAAACCCGAGCAAGTTGGCAATTTTAGCCTCGAAATCAGTAATTAATGAGCCTTCACCATACTGGTCAAACTGAATATTATGTTGTTCACACCATCGAGATATTTGCCTTAAAAAGGCTGCCATATCTGGCGCACCACTACCAGACAATGACCTAATCAATTGATCGGAATCTGGTCTATCCAAAGGTCTCTCGTCGCGTAATTAACCAGACATTATGAATTCTAGGATTTCGTACAAAGTCAGCATCAAGAGTTTGAGCAGTAATATTGTCGCAATTAAACTGTCTAAGCGTAAGTTCATCCATTTTAAACTTGCGAAAATTGTTAGAAAAAATCAAAGTACCACCATCAGCAAGCTTAGCCATAGAGGATCTGATTAAGTCGCCATGATCACGCTGAATGTCTAGGATTGAATCCATCTTTTTAGAGTTAGAAAATGTCGGTGGATCTAAAAAAATTACGTCGAATTGTTCACTTTCTGTTTCCAACCATTTCAAACAATCAGCGCGAAGTAATTTATGTTTGCCTCCATGTAAACTATTCAAATCAAAATTACGTTGCGCCCAGTCAAGATATGTATTGGACATATCAACACTCAGGGTACTCTTTGCACCGGCTAGCGCCGCCTGCACAGATGCTGCTGCTGTATAGCAAAACAGATTCAAAAACCGTTTACCAGACACTAAGTCTGCAATTAGAGTCCTAACTGGCCGGTGATCAAGAAATAGGCCCGTATCTAAATAATCAGAGAAATTAACCTCAAAAATTGCTCGTCCCTCGGTTACTTTCTTAGTATCACTTGGCCCGTCGCTGAGACGTTGATATTGACTATCACCTTTTTGACGACGACGTTCTTTGTAATAAACTTTACCTTCATAGTTAGCCGAGAATGCCTTTACGGCCACCTTAATTTCCGCAAAACGCTCACGCGCCAGCTTGTCCGAAATTGTGCTTGGTGGCGCATATTCCTGCACATAAATCGATTGATCATAGATATCAATTGCAACCGCGTACTCTGGAATATCTGCATCATATAATCGAAAACAACTAATCCCAGATTTTTTCAGCCAGTTATCTAGTTTTCTTTGATTCTTTTTTAACCGATTGAGAACCATGCTAGCGCCCGCAGTCAAATGTTTCACTGGTGCTGGGGTATTCAGTCTGGCTTGTATTTTTGCAGACTTCGACGTCATATCTTCAAAGACTAATAACTTACAGGGAATCGTGCCATTGAAAAGACTATATTGTTTAGTCGGAGACAAATCTGTTTGACGTCCTAAATCGACATTTCCTGTAAAGATAGCAGCCTTCCACCCCTGAAAATTCTTTTGCAGCACCGCACCTAATTTTTGATACAGCGGCACCAGTTCTTCGACCTCACCCAAACGTTCCCCATAGGGAGGATTAGTAAGCAACAATCCACGTTCTGCTGTAGGTTTACCAAACTGATCAATAGGCTTATGCGCTAGGCGAATATGGTCATCTAAACCGGCATTCTCAATATTTTTAACAGTGTACTCAAGCACTCTTGGATTGGCATCATAGCCACGAATATCCAATGATAAGTTTTCAAGTCCAATCGCCTTCCGTTGGTGTGCTTCATCAACAAGTGTCTGCCACAAATCAGCGTCATGCTGTAGCCATTGATCAAAACCATATCGCTCACGGCGTATTCCAGGTGCAATATCTGCCGCCATCATGGCACCCTCAATAAGTAGTGTTCCACTGCCACACATAGGATCTAACAAGGCACCCTGCTGGGCTATTATAGCGGGCCAACCTGCTCTAAGTAGCAGCGCTACAGCTAAATTTTCCTTAATAGGTGCACTACCTTGACCGGTTCGATAACCTCGGCGATGCAAACTTTCTCCAGAGATATCTAGAGAAACAGAAACGCGACCCTTATGTTGGCGCACCTGAATACGAATATCTGGATTTTTAGTATCTACATTTGGTCGTTCGCCCTCAATGCGCCGAATGCGATCAACAATCGCATCCTTCACACGCTGTGAGCCATACATAGTATTGTCAATAAAACGAGAAGTGCCAATAAAATCTATGGCAATACTTTGCGCCGCAGAGAAGTGCGTTTCCCAGGTAATATCGTTACACTGCTGATACAGGTCATCTGACTCATTAAGCATAAAGCTATGGAGTGGCATCAAAATACGGTTTGCTAATCGTGACCACAGACAAGCTCTGTAAGCTACTTCTTTTGAACCCTGAAAATATACGGCAGCTACTGTTTCCTTAGCATTAAAAGCACCAAGTGCTGTTAATTCGTCAACAAGAAGTAACTCAAGTCCTTTCGGGCAGGTCGCGAGCCAATCGGTCTGGGTAGATACCTGTGTCACCTAATCATCCTTTTATTTACGTCATACTATTAATATAGGTACTGCATTGGCAACACCATTGAACTAAAGACCACTTTAAGGGTCTATATTACTAGCGTTAACCGAAAACGCACATGATATAGGTGTTTAAACTATTTTGTTTGGAATTTAATCATCAGGTGACACCAGCGGGTTACTTCTAAAACGGCATAGTCTATAAATCTACTATCAATATCAATTTATAAGGAGACGTCTATGAAGAAGCATAAAAGAGATCCAGAACAACGTTCCTATGTAAAAGGTTACCAAGCCGCCATACAGGGTCGTTCTCTATCTATTTGCCCGCATCAAGAGAATACTAAAACTGCTTTCCAGTGGTCCAGAGGATGGCGAGAAGGTCGTCAAGATGGCTGGTCGGGTTTCAACAGGGAGACCTGTCAAAAAAAAGCTACTAATTTAGCCTTAAACCAATGAATGAATAGCTGACAAGACGGTAGTATCCGGTAAGTTAAGGTTGCTACCTTTTACCGACTTGACTTAAAAACCAGTAGAAACCGTAACATTTTTGTCTAGATTGCTATTTTTAACCTACTAAAGCTCAAATGAATATCAACGGACACACCATTAAAGGCTAATAGGCCACAGTGGACCAATAGTAAAAAAAATAATTGATCTATCTGATCAGAATTCATTGGTATTAGTAATAGTGTCTGTAACGGGAAAATTAGTATCAATAAAAGTAGCTGCGCTCATGCCAAAAATCACACTGAATCTAGAAACATCATTATTTGACCGCTGCATGTAGCTGTATATGTTACAACATACAAAAGATCTTTAAGTAAAAACATGGGCAAGCTATAACAAGATATAGCTTTTCCCAATTATCACAGATGCAACGGCAAGCAGACCTCATAAATCAGAGTAATACGTGCAAGCATGAGAACAAGAATTGAGAACTTATTTGTACTCAACTGACCCATCCACTAAATTAAGTAGCTCGCGCAAAGCGACTGAGATCATTGCAAAGTCAGATTGAGGCACCTTGCGCAAGTCCCTTATCATTAATTTCCAGCGACTAATGAGTTCATGCTGCGTAGTCTCCCAAGTAGATATTGCCGCTAAATCATCTTGGCTTAAAGAACATAGCGATGCGGTTAGTTTTCGTCGCTGGCTCTCTAGGTCATCCACATAACTCTCTCTAGCTAAATCCTGCCAACGATTTTCAGGTTGGAGAGCGACAATCTGTGACATGAACCAATCTAGTGACAAAAACTCTCCGAGCTCAAAGTAAATAGCACCTACGGTCTGAATTGGCATGTTCATAGTAGCCGCTGTACGAACCACTCCCATACTCATAAACATGCTATCGGTTGCTGCAAGCCGTTCTGCCAGATCTACTTGTACACCTAAGCCCAATAAATCGTCTCGTTCATCGGCCCAAAGTATTCGCCATTGCTCTTTTTGCAAGTCAGGAAGCGCCTTCAATAGAACCGCTGTAGGCTCTAGATACTCGGCGATAAGACTCTCGCAGTTTAAGTCTAAACGATGATTACGTAGAAACCATCGTGTGGCACGGCGAGTTAATCTGACTAAAATATGCAATAGTTCTATTACGGTAGCTGAGGGAAGTGCTGGCTGATGACCTTCGATCTGCTGCCAAAGCACATCAATACCCAGTACCTGAGTTACCACTACATAGGCTTTGATAACATCTGCAGGAGATGCTCCGGTGGATTCCATTTGCCGGAAGAAGAAACTAAAACCAACACGATTTACTAGATCATTCACAAGCTCGTTGATCGCAATTTCATTAGCTAATGAATGAGTCTTAACCGCATCAGGATATTTTGCTACTAGGACTTCAGGAAAGTAATTTGTCACAGATCTGGCAAGCCAAGGATCTGCTAAGAAATCAGAGGTCACAAGAGACTCTTTTAACACTACTTTAGAATAGCAGATTAATACTGATAATTCTGGGCGAGTCCAGCTAGGCTGACCACGATTAATCCTATCAGCGAGCTGATCATCATTTGGGAGAAACTCAAGATCCCTGTCAATCTGCTCATTAGCCTCTAACCAGGTAAGAAATCGTTGGTATTCTGAATGATGTTGCTTGCTTCGAGCCATAGCTAAGCTAATTGCCATGGTTTGGCGAATGTTATTAGCCAATACCAAACCTGCCACATCATCAGTCATCTCA
>DNBN01000121.1 GCA_003491845.1 Porticoccaceae bacterium
AAACCGGGCGTGTTACGGTTTCCCACCCAAATAAAAATATCAAAACAGGAACAGTGAAGTCGATTTGCAGACAAGCTGGTTGGATATAAAAGGAGAAGAGTATGCATTATATTGCTTTTATTCATACGGACGATCAGCCCGGTTTCGGAATTAGCTTTCCCGATTTCCCCGGTTGTATTTCTCAGGGCGACACGCTGGATGAGGCCCTGCAATTGGGCCAAGAAGCTTTGGCGTTTCACGTCGAGGGGCTGGAAGAAGATGGTAGTATACTTCCAACGCCCCGCAGCGCTGCAGATGTTTTGGCCGATAAAGATTTGATCGATTGGCGTGAAGGGGCGCAGCTTGTATGGGTGCCACTGGTTATTGATCGCGGAACCCCCAAACGTGTTAATATCTCTTTGGATCAAGGGTTACTCGCGGCGGTTGATGCCACAGCAAAAAAGCGCGGCCAAAATCGGAGTGCTTTTTTAAGCAGTGCCGCACGTAAAGAAATTGCCGGTGGCTGGTAGTTCGTTGTAGTTACACCCCACTACACAGGGGCCTTAATGTATTGCAACGGGCCAGTCATGGATGGGACATAAAACGCGAATTGGGCAGGTTCTATATTTGGCGTGCGAGGGCGGTAAAAAGAGTTTTGCGCCGCGAATTGAGGCTATCAGCAGAGCCAAGTCGTTTCTGAAAGAAAAGCGTGACAGCGATAATTTTTTGCTGCTTCCGCTCCAAGTCGATTTGCACGGCAAGCAAGATGCTCAGGCCATTACTGCTGCGATACCGGAGCAAAAGCTATCGTTAATTGTTGTTGATACGCTGGCCATGTCAATCGGTGCCGGCTCAGAAAATGATTCAGCGGACATGGCTCAGTTTATCCAAAATATTGGCAAGCTTAAGGCTCACTATAATTGCCATGTCATGATCATTCACCACACCGGCAAGGATAAAAGCAGAGGCGCACGAGGACACACGTCCCTTCGCGCAGCTGTGGATACGGAAATCGAGGTCAAGGTTGATGGTTCAATCCGCATTGCAGAAACCAAAAAGCAACGGGATATGGAAAACGGCAAAAAAGTTGGCTTTACGTTGCGCGTCATAGAGCTTGGCCTTGACGATGAACATGATCAGATAACCAGCTGCGTGGTCGAGCAGTCAGACGCAGACTTGAGCAGTGTGGGACGGGCGAGGAAGGTCAGCCCGAATGAACGCATAGCCAAGCAGGCCCTAGACGCGGCAATAGCACAGTTTGGCCGTAAGATGGCTGATAAGGAAAATTACCCAGCCAATCGCAATGTAGTTTCAATCGACAACTGGCGTTCAATATTTCTGAAAATGAGAATAGACAGCGGTGCGAAGGAATAATCCGTTAAAAAAGACTTCACGCGCCAATCAGCAAGACTTCAAGAAGGCAGCATAGTGCATTGTTATAATGCTGAAGTTTGGATTATTCATGAAGAGGACAGACAAGACATTTAACGGACATGTCTGACTTGTCTAGCGCGACATTCGCTGACGGACAGACATGGACACCCCCCTAATAGGGTGTCCTGATGTCCGACGTGTCCTTGCACTTCAGGTTATTTATTTTACGATACCTTCAAATATTGGATTGGTATTCAGATTTGGGCGAAATTCGCGAATTAGAATGTGCAAACTGCGGCGAGGTTGAGCGATATTTTTTTGGTGTATAACAAATTCAACGGGTTAATAAGTGGTTTATAACTAAAGCTTATAACTTTGATTTTGGATTTCAGATAGTAGCGACAGTGCTATCAGTTTACTCGTTGTATACAGGTTCAATTATTCAACTATTTAACTTGTGCAGGTCGCACTTATAATTAACCTTGAACAATTAAAAGATATCGCTGGACAGGAAAAAAAATGGCAGATGATCAAATCGTACGAAAAATCGCAGTAATTTTCGTAACGGACGTTGTGGGTTTTAGCAAGCTTATGGAAAAAAATGAAGATGCTACGTTAAAGAGCTTGCGTTCATGTCGTGATATTATGGACACTCTTTTTCTTGAGCATGGAGGCCGAGTATTTAATACTGCAGGTGACTCCGTATTAGCGGAATTTCAAAGTGCTGTTTCGGCAGTTCTGTGTGCAACAGAATTTCAAAAACTCATTAAGCAACGCAATGCGTCAGTCGAGGAAATTTCGCAAATGCATTTCCGGGTCGGCATTAATATGGGGGACGTGATAGTAGAGGGAACTAACCTTTATGGAGATGGAGTGAATGTTGCGGCAAGGCTGGAGGCCTTAAGCCAACCTGGCGGGGTATCGCTATCAAAATCCATTCATGATTTTGTGAGTCAGAAAGTGGAACTGAACTTTGCCGATTTGGGAAATCAGAAAGTTAAAAATACGGTGATACATGCTTTTGATGTATCTATTGAGGGTGTCGAAAACAGGATCCTCGAGGCGGCGTCTGTCAAAGACACAGAGGGCGGTATTGACAGTAGTAAACCACCCACAATCGCAGTTCTGCCATTTAAGAATATGAGTAATGATGAAGAACAAGAATACTTTGCGGACGGTGTTACTGAAGATATTATTGGTAATCTTTCGTCCTGGAAGTCGTTTCCGGTAATTTCAAGAAATTCGAGCTTTAGCTTTAAAGGGAAGGAAATTCAAACATCGGAAATTGGGAAACAATTGGGTGCTGATTATGCTGTGCAAGGCAGTATCCGAAAAGGTGGTAACAAAGTTCGAATTTCTGCCAGTTTGGTAGATATCAAAGACGATCAAGAAATTTGGACTAAACGCTGGGACCGTTTACTCGATGACATATTTGAAGTTCAAGATGAAGTTTCCCAAGAAGTCGCAGCACAGATACTGCCTGCGCTTAAGGGCAAAGAGCAAGATCGAATAAAAACTAAATCCCCAAAATCTTTTTCTGCCTGGGACAATTATTTACAGGCGCTGGCAGTATTTAATCGTAATAATGATTTTGAGGCATCTACGACTGCCCATCAAGAAGTTATGGCTCTTTGTGATGCTGCTATCGCAAGCGACCCACAACTCTGTGATGCCTTTGTTTTAAAAACAAGAAGTATCTATAATAGGCTCTTTTCTCATGAATACAGAGAAGAACGCCAGGCAAACGAAGCGCTTTTTCATGAATTTTCAGCTAAAGCGTATTCTATCGATCCAAACAACCCGGAGGCAGCAACTGCATACAGTCGCTCTTTTAATATCAAGAAGGATTTTGCACAACGAATCCGATATGCCAAGCAAGCTTTAGATTTGAACCCTAGTCATGCCGGATCTAACTATGATTATGGACTGGCAATTTGCAATGATGCTAATTTCACTGACGCTGAGTATCATATTCAAAAAGCAATTGATTTGGATCCGATGAGGAGACAATCATACGAGGGTTTCCTTCCACTTTTATATTTGGCAATGCGAGATTCTGAAAAGGCGTTGGAGTGGAGTAATATAATAAGTGATCGCAATCCCCATAGTCGTTATGATGGATTTCGGGCAGCAATCTTTGCTCATCTCGGTGACATTGAAAAAGCAAAATCATATTTAAAGAAGTTCAAAGATCAACGTTCTGAGATTATATCTGTTGAAGATTATAAGAGTGTTGCTCCTAGCATAGCTATGAATTATCTAACGGAAGGTTTGAACCCAATCTGGGATCTATAAACTGTAAAAGGATAAGGTTTTTCTCTAACGTGGGTATTTAGCCTACTCCATGTCCTATTTAAAATTGTGATCGATCGTTCAGACTTTCTAACGGAGCGATCCATTCAAACTGCAAATGAGCTAGAAAGGTCAAAAATTCATGAATAGTACGCGTACGTTGTTTATCTAAAGCGCTACCCATTATTTCAGCCTAAAGCCCAG
>DNBN01000237.1 GCA_003491845.1 Porticoccaceae bacterium
CAGCAGCAGCAACCCATTCCGCTGTATGGCGACGGCAGCAATATTCGCGATTGGCTTTATGTCGAGGATCATTGCGCCGGTATCGACGCCGTTGTTCGCAGAGGCACGTTGGGCGAAACCTACAATATTGGTGGCATCAACGAATGGGCCAATCTCGATATTTGTCACCTCATCTGCGACCTAATGGATCAACAAAACCCCACCGCGGCACCTCATCGCCAATTAATCACATTTGTCACAGATCGTCCCGGCCATGACTGGCGCTACGCAATTAATGCAGAGAAAATTGAAACAGAAATTGACTGGCGGCCACGAGAGACCTTTGAGACGGGTATTGTAAAAACTGTGAGCAAAGTTATAGAGACGCAATAGCTAACTGGCGCACAGCCAGGACAGCCAAGACAAACAAAAAGGAACTTTACCATGCAAAATGATCTTGCATCGCCGTTAGTCGAAGATGAAATAGACCTCAAAGAAATAGCCGTTGCCCTTTGGCGCGGCAAGACGATAATTATCGCTATCGTAAGTGTCTGCGCGATCCTTGCGGTAACTGTTGCACTTCTGATACCGAATCAGTACAAAGCCACAGCCTTAGTGGCACCTGCGCAGAGCAGCAGTTCGTCAGCCTTGGGCGCTATGGCGTCTCGTCTTGGTGGGCTCGCGACTTTGGCTGGTATCAATGTCGGCTCCGGTGACAACGTAACCGAAGCACAAACAGCCATCGAAATTATGCAGTCGTGGCAATTTATTGAAACCTTTGTGCAAAGCCATAATCTTCAGGCCGCTATTTTTGCTGCCGATGGGTGGAATAGCCAAACCAACCAGATCACCTTCAACAGTGATATCCACGACAGCGAGCGCGACGAGTGGATTCGCAAACCTCCATCGGGTAAAACAGCCCAGCCCGCTAGTTGGGAGCTCTATCAAGAATTCTCTAACCGATTAAGTGTCTCCACAGAAAAGACCAGCGGACTAATTACAATTTCGATTGAGTATTATTCTCCGATTCTTGCTCAGCAGTGGGTGGAACTATACATATCATCCATAAACGCCTATATGAGGGAACGTAAACTCACGCAGGTGAACAACAATATTGATTATCTGAAGGCTCAAATAACCAAAACGGCCTTTGCCGATATGAAAGAAGTTTTTTATCAAATTATTGAAGAGCAGATAAAAAGTAAAATGCTGGCAGAAGCAAGCCCAGAATATGCCTTTGTTACAGTAAACCCTGCCATGGTGCCTGAGGAGAAGTCATCTCCAAAGCGCGCCTTAATTTGCTTATTAGTGACCTTCCTCGGGTTTATGCTTGCAGTCTTTATCGTATTGATCAGGCATTACGCAACCTCTACAAATGTCGATATCAAATAGGGCCATGTCGCCGTAGTTATTTTTCTAATCCATAATCGGTAAAGATGATGCACTGCGCAGCGCCGATACACTTGGAGTATTGTTCAGAGGCAATATTTGAGCTTGTTCGGTGAGGGCTAGTTAAGTTGTTGTGTGTAGGTGCCCATCTCTAGGGCTCCAAGGCGTAACTCTTAGCCACTGAGAGCCTTGTCGCCCGAGCCTTTCTCGATTTACTTCATATGTTTTTAAGCGCCCCCGTATTAGTTTTTACTAACTATGCGGGGTACTGCTTATTGATGAGGTCTTTATCATCGAATTGTGTATGCTCGATTACTCCGCGGTATTTGCTTGATGGGGCTGCCGTTAAAGCATAGGCAAAGGCTCGGACTAACTAGTTTAGCTTGATTGGCCGTAGAAATTGATCTTGTATTCTAATACTCTCGTATGTCAGTGTATTCTTATGTCTATTCACAATAATAACAGTCAGCATTGATTTAATGCGGAGGGTGAGTGTGCGTTTAGTCGAACGGCCAAGGCAGCTGGCGGAACTGCTGGTGATGCTTGTTTTGTCTGCTGCTCTTTTGGGTGGCGAAGGTATTTGTGCAATATTGTTTTTCCACTGGATATCCGGGTTACGTCTTGGTGTTGATGAAAAAAATAAGCATGGCTTGAACGTTTCAGCGTCGTCTCGATTGGGTGGCTTAGCTGTTTTTATGGTGGCTATAGTTTTAATTGTGTGGGGAGCCTTAATTGATCCTCAGCGAATGGCAGCGGATATTAGCCGGACAGGTACTTATCACCTTGGGTTCATAAGTTTGATTGTCTGTGCACTTATGGGCTTAAGTGAGGATTTGCGTAATAATTTTTTGACTCCCCGCGTTCGTTTGATATCTAAGTTTGCGGTGATTGCTGCTATGGCCTTCTATTGGCCTCAGATTATTCCAACATCGATAGGCGTTTATGGGGTTGACTTCCTTTTGCAGAGCCCGCTTATTGGCTTGATATTGGTGACCATATTTTTGGTGGGCTTTATAAATGCCATTAACATGGCTGATGGCGCAAATGGCTTAGTGCCTGGTGTTGTTGTGTGTGCCACACTAATATTTTCGCTACAGACGAACAGAATGGTTGATGAGAGTATATTTTTGGCGTTTGCAGCTTTTCTGTTGTTCAATGTGATTTCTGGCCGTTTGTTCTTGGGCGATATGGGCACCTATGGGGCAGGCTGTATGTTGGGGCTGTACGGGTTAATCTTCTTCAACGAGGGTGTATTTTCCCTGTCTTTTCTTGCAGCTCTGTTTGCTTACCCTTGTCTTGACTTTTTAGTTAGCATCTCAAGACGCTTGGCGGCGGGGGAGTCGGCCTTCTTGCCTGACAATAATCACTTGCACAATCGCTTGTATTTTCACGTGGCTAAAAGGCTCGGCGATGGTGTTCATGCAAATTCTGTGACGGGACTATTAATAGCTTCGTGCACCAGCGGCGTTGTACTGCTAGGCTATTTGCAGAATTGGTGGCCAGTGACAAGCAACAGTTGGATTGTCATTTTCATTGGCGAGATCCTTGCTTATGCGTTGGTGTTGTATCTCTGTGATCGTGCTCAGGTGGTTTCCCAGCACTCAAAAACGGTTTAGGTTCGCGGGGCGCGTTTAGAATATAACGTTTTTTGTGTATTCCTTGCGGCGCACCCAAGGTCGGTGCGCGGCTGTCCGTTTGTCGGTGATAATTAACGATGTCACAACCGAGCTCATAGTTTCCTTCGAAATGAGGTCAAAGCAAAACTATTTGATAAGTCATTTGCTGATGTGCGAGTTTCTGAAAGCTCGGGTGATCTGGCTCTGCTTCTTTATAACTTCAATAGGGTGTTGTCACAAAGCGCAGGCTCGCTCTTAGTATTCCATATGGCCATCGTTTGGGTGCTCGACGGCGAGACGCCAGGCTCCCGAGATACTCGGACCAAATGCGTACCTAGTTATTTTCAAGTGAACCGCCATTTAGCATGGCGCGTATCTCTGTCAGTTACCCTTGTCAATTATACGCTTACTATATAGACTGCAAGCCAATGCCCGATATGGTGATTTAAGTACTTTTTTAATGGGGTGCGACATTTTTGATAATATTTTGATTGTTTGTGTTGGAAATGTCTGCCGGAGTCCAACGGCTGAGCGCATACTGAGAAGTAAATTAACAGGCAAGGCAGTCTCGTCAGCGGGGCTGGGCGCGTTAAAAGGCAGGGGGATCGATGACTGTGCTGCCGCGTTGCTTCTAGAACACGGTTATTCCGCAGAAAATCACTCGGCACGTCAAGTCTCAAATAGCATGCTAGTTGAGGCTGACTTAGTGCTAGTCATGGAAAGAGCACATCAGCAAGCACTCATGAAAAATTACCCTTTTTTGTCCGGCAAGGTTATGTTGCTGGGGCACTGGCAGAATATCGAAATCGATGATCCTTATCGAAAGAGTCGGGAGGCGTTTTCGTTTGTTTTTAAGCAGATAAGCAAAAGCTGTGATGATTGGGCGTATAGGATAGATAGATCTTAAGACTGTAGACACTTATGGCGGGCCCTTTTAAAGTATGTCCATTTTTAAATATTGAGAGAATCGAAGACACATGGTTTTAGCGTTGAACATATTTAGAAAGGCGAGTTTTGCTTGTTTAGTATTTGTGCTGGCGGGCTGTAGCATAGTGCCTGGCTCGCATATTAGTTCCGCTGAGTCTGGTAATAAAGAAAGAGTTGGCTTGATAGACAAGTTAGTCCGCTCCAATGAAGTGACTATTGATTTTACTCAGCAGGTCAACACTCGCCTAATCAGTCCATCACTGTTGGCTGAAATGCGCACTCGTGCTCCAGAAGCTCAAGGCAATCCCGAGTTGCAGGCCGAGATGGATCAGTATTCGTATGCCATAGGCGTCGGGGACGTGCTGAATATTATCGTTTGGGATCATCCTGAGCTAACGATTCCTGCGGGCCAGTTCAGGTCTGCGGGCGAGTCAGGTAGCGTCGTGCATCCAGACGGAACAATTTTTTATCCCTATATTGGTAAAGTTAAGGTAGTTGGCCTTATTGTGGCGGAAGCGCGTGATTTAATTGCTGCGGACTTGGCGCGCTACATTGAATCTCCTCAGGTAGAGGTTTCTGTCGCGGCTTATCGCTCGCAACGTGTGTTTGTGACTGGCGCGGTAACTCAGCCGTCGGTCTTGCCGATTACTAATGTACCATTAACAGTCTTAGATGCTTTGAATGCAACGGGTGGTATAGCGCCAGATGCAGATTGGCGTTCAGTTGTTGTGACGTCTGGAGGCAGTGCGCAACCTTCAGATGTCGAATTGGATCTATACGCCCTTTATCGGCATGGAGACATGAGCCAAAATCGGTTATTAAGGCATAATGACATTATTCACGTGCCTCGTAACGACGCCCTTAAGGTTTTTGTTATGGGCGACGTGGTTAAGTCAGAAACACAACGCATCGATCGAAGCGGTTTGACCTTAGCCGAAGCGTTAAACAACGTTGGTGGTATAAACGAAAAATCTGCGGACGCAGCGGGTATTTTCGTATTGCGGGCAAGTCGTGAGCCGGGCCGTGTTGTTGATGTTTTTCAGTTAGATGCCTCGGTAGGTACTATGTTAGTTTTAAGTACGCAGTTTGAGCTTAAGCCGATGGATATTGTCTATGTTACCTCCGCGCCAATGTCTCGCTGGAACAAAGTTATTTCGCAATTGCTACCAACTATCAACGGACTTTATTTAGCTGAAAAGGCTAATGGTGGCTAAATTAGACTAGATGAGGCGTAAGCGCGTTTAAAGTGATTTTGCGATTATTTTAGCCCTTGGGCATCAATAAACTGTGTGTTCAGAGATTCAATAAGATTAAAGCGAAATATAATGATGTCACAAGATAGTAAGATTAATTCAGGTCTTAATGCGACTAACAGCCAGTTCGACGATGAAATAGATCTAGGCAAGCTGCTTGGCACCTTAATTGACGGCAGAATAATCCTGACTGTGTGCACAGCCCTTTTTGCGATTTTGGGCTTTGGTTTTGGGCTATTAGCGACGCCAGTGTACTTGGCTGATGCTTTAATACAGTATGAAGACAAGGCCCCGTCAATTCCTGGGTTTGATGATATGTCTCAAATATTCTCAGCAGAGAGCTCATCTAACACTGAAATAGAGATAATAAAGTCACGTCTTGTTATTGGCGCAGTCGTTGACGAGCTCAAGTTGACAGTCGATGTCACGCCACGATATTTTCCGTTAGTTGGTGCCGCGATTGCCCGAAAACACTCTAGCGCTGGATTGGCGGATTCTTTTTTTGGTTCAAGTTATGCTTGGGGCGGCGAAGAGCTTGAGCTCGATACTTTTGTTGTTAGTGGCTCTCCCATCGATGATGAGATTTTTCTTGTCGCTGAGGGTGGTCCTCGGTATAGCGTTTGGGTTGGCGACAAAAAAACAGCTGAGGGTTCAGTTGGTGAGAACGTTGTTAGTGGGGATCAAAGGATTGAGTTGAAGGTCACAAACTTGTTAGCTCATAAAGGAACTGAATTCGAGATTACGATAACACCACGCCAAAGCGCCATCACTAAAATACAAAAGGATTTGCGGGTGTCAGAGAAAGGCAAGGATACCGGTATTATTGTTCTTGCAATGGAGGGAGTAAGTCAAGAGCGAATAACGGGCGTTATTGATGCAGTGTCGGCAAATTATTATTTTCAAAACATCCAACGAATGGCTGCTGAAGCAGAAAAAAGTCTAGAATTTTTAAGTGAGCAAATTCCTCGTGTTAAACAAGAGTTGCTCAATTCAGAAATAGCTTTGCATGAGTACAGAGCAGAGCGGTCGTCAGTTGATTTAAGTCTCGAGACTCAGTCCGCGCTTCAAACTCTTGTTCAGATTGAAGCAGATATAAGCACTATGGCGATAGGTGAGGCTGAAATTTCGAGAAACTTTACGTCAAATCACCCTAACTACATTTCTTTTAGACGACAGCAGGCGAATTTGATAGGGCAGCGTGACAAGTTGCTTAAAAAGCTTGAATCGCTTCCAGACACCCAGCAGGTTATATTGCGTCTAATGCGTGATTTTGAGGTCAATCAAGGTATTTATTTGGCGCTACAAAATAAGTTTCAAGAGTTATCGGTCATCAAGGCCAGCACGGTAGGTAGTGTGCGTATTCTCGACAAAGCGCAAGTAAGTGGGGACCCTGTTGCGCCAAAGAGGGCTTTGATTTTGATTCTGGCGTCTCTTTTAGGCGGGATGTTGGGTATGATGATAGTGTTCGCTCGGGCGGCTCTAAAGCGAGGTGTGACCGACCCAAAGGTGTTCGACGAGATAGGTTTGAATGTTCAGGCCATAGTGCCGTTATCGGAGACAGAAGCACTCAACGCGTCAAGGACTAAAGGGTCAAGTTTGCGCCGTTCAACGTCGCAGAAATCACTAGATCGCGATGGAGGTTTTATACTCGCGCAGCACCATCCAGCAGATTTATCTGTAGAAGCGCTTCGTAGCTTGCGTACCTCGCTACATTTTGCCATGTTGGGTGCGACTAATAATGTGGTTATGGTAACAAGTGCTAACCCAGGTGTTGGTAAGTCATTTATCACATCTAATTTGGCGGCATTAATAGCTTCTCAGGGCGGTAAACGAATATTGCTGGTCGATTCTGACTTGCGCAAGGGATATATGCATTCGCGTTTTGGATTAGAGCTGAATGTGGGATTGTCGGAGGCGTTGGCTGGTGCTGCGGAGTGGCGGGATCTTGTGAGATCGACATCGGTTGATGGTCTCGATGTCATGACTCGAGGAGCGGTACCGTCAAACCCATCGGAACTGCTTATGGGTAGATTGTTTGGCGATTTTATTCACCAAGCGTCCGAAGAATATGACTTGATAATCTTAGATACGCCGCCTATTTTGGCCGTTACCGACCCAGCAATTATTGGTGTCTATGCTGCGACTTCGCTCATCATAGCTCGCTTCGAACTTTGTTCGGTTAAACAGATAAGCTCTGCTCTGAGGCGTTTTGAGTTGAGTGGTATAGAGATTAAGGGTTTGGTGTTCAATGCCGTCGAGAAAAAGTCGAGCGGTTATTATTATGACTATGGCTATTATAATTACGACTACAATTCTGATAATTAAATGCCAGTGAACATTTGGCACGGCGCATGCCAAGAGCTAGCCCGAGCTCTTGGCGCAGTTCGGATTGTCCTCACTTGGCGCGATGGGAGAGCCGTTGGGTGTGGTTTGGCTTTTCACTGGTAAGAACCAATATTGGCTCTTGAGAGGGTGGCGAGACCCTTGAGGCGATGGAGATCATACGGTCATGCGGCTTTATTGAAAAATAATAATCTGGCATGAGCTGCAGATCTCGGTCTGCGCTGTGCAATGCTTGAACAGGTAAATCGCAATATTAAGTACCTTGGCGCACAGATTGCAAAGACTGCGATCGCCGAAATGCGCGAGGTGTCTTATAAATTAATCGAAGAGCAGACTAAAGCCAAGATGCTCGCCGAGGCGAGTCAAGAGTATACCTTTGCGGGCGAGTCCCCCATAGTTTGCTTTACTAGGCGCCGACTCTCCCTTTTTAAATGCAATATTGCATAGTTTTTCACTGTAAAAGCTAGACAGAAGCCTCAGCAAAGTATTCAATGAGCTCAATTATACGCAGTCGATTTTTGG
>DNBN01000024.1 GCA_003491845.1 Porticoccaceae bacterium
AGCATTAGCGCAGCATTTGCTTGCGCACCACTATGTGGTTGCACATTCGCATATTCAAGTCCAAAAACTTCTTTTAAACGGTCTATGGCTAATTGCTCTGTTTTATCTACAATTTCACATCCACCATAATACCTTTTTCCAGGATAGCCTTCTGCATATTTATTGGTCATCTTGCCACCCTGAGCTTCCATAACTGCTAGGCTGGTGTAATTTTCTGACGCAATTAATTCAATATGCTGTTCTTGGCGCTGATCTTCTTGCTGCATAGCCTGCCATAATTCGGGATCAATCTTCGCAATTGTGTGGTCTTTATCAAACATGATAGATAATTTTCCTGGGCGTTAAGGTGACTAAAAGAGAAGCGTAATTCTACCTCATTCATCACAACTCTGACAGTGTCAAAACACTTATCTGTCATCTTTGTTTTTAAGGCTCTAGATGACAAAAATATCAAAGCTCAAATACGGCCATGGACTCGACATGAGTAGTGTGGGGAAACATATCCATGACGCCTAAATGCTTGAGCTTATATCCTGATTCAATTAAAACCCCGGCATCTCGCACCATAGTAGATGGATGACATGATATATATATTATTTGCTTAGCTCTAGACTTTACCACCCAAGACATCACTCCTGCAGCACCTTGACGAGGCGGATCAAGGACTACCAAGTCAATTTTAGATGCTATTTTAGTGACTGCATTGAGATAACCTACCTTGCTTAAGTCAGCTACCAAAAACTCTGCATTGTTAATGTTGTTAATATCAGCATTTCGCTTTGCAGCATCCACCAGGCTCGAGTAGCCTTCCACGCCAATTACATGCTTAAAGTGCCGCGCCAATGGCAAAGACAAGTTACCAGAACCACAATAAAGATCAACAGCGACTCCGTTAGTATTCTTAGATACAAGCTTCAGCATTTGATCAATCATCTGCCGATTAATAACGCCATTAACCTGAATAAATTGTCCGGGTTCAAAACTGATCTTAAGGTCATCTGAAACCTCAAATTGAAGCGATTTAGTACCCTTGTCAATGCGCTGATAAGAGCTCGCTGCTGGATATCTCCACCAAAGCTGCGCAACTGTGCTGTGACTCATTTCTTGTAAGGTAGCGTTAGCTTCCTCAAAAGAGATGTCTCGGTTTGCATCAATAGCTATTGCCAGAGCATTATCACCAACCACTAACTCAATACTTGTGATGTTGATATCTTGATCCAAGTTAGCAAGCAATAACGGTAAATTCCTCAATAGAGCATCTAGCGCTGGATCCAACACAAGGCAATGACTGACAGGCTCTATTCTATTACTTCGAGAGTTTCGAAACCCCACTAGGAACTCGCCGTCTCGAGCTCTCTGGACCGCTAACCTTGCTCTTCTTCTATAGTGATTTGCATCACCAACTAGAGAATCCAAGATATTTTCTACGGCAATATTCGAACGTCCTAGAGCCTTTAGAAGCTGGTGTTTTTTGAACTCTATTTGTTGAGTATGCTCAAGATGCTGCAGGCTGCAACCGCCACATTTAGAAAAATATTTACACTCAGGAGTCACTCGATAAGCTGAATCTGAGTGGATGTTAAGCAGTCGGCCTTCACCAAAATTACGCTTTTGAACCGTGACACCAAAGGTTACTGTTTCTTCGGGAAGAGCCCCATCAATAAAATAGGCTTTTCCATCGACCCGACCTACTCCTCGACCGTCATGCGAAAGATCATCTATGTCGCAAGTCAGCACTTGATTAACCCTCATAAGGCGTCCTTTAATATGATTTAATTACAGTGGATCGAGATCAGGAGCCTGTGCACAGCTACATCTTTTTTTCTAACAAAGAAGCCTTTTGATCACCAGTCTATCGGCTGACCGTTCCAGTCGAGAAAGGACAATGTACCATCCATTTTAGCGGAATCCATAATAATAGCTAACTGTTCAGCCACGAAAATAGGTGCAAATAATTTACCCGTAGGCACAGTTGCCTGAAAAGGTTTTGATAAATCTGTATCAGTGGTACCCGGATGGAAAGCAATGAGCTTAACATTTTTGGCTCTACGGCCATACTCAATAGCTGCAGTTTTTAGAATCATATTCAACGCGGCTTTCGACGCCCTGTAAGCATACCAGCCGCCAAGATTATTATCAGAAATACTACCTACTCGCGCACTCAAGGCCACCACAATACAATTAGTGTTTCCTTTCAAAATTGGAAATAATAACTTTAACCATATTCCAGGAATAACCGCATTGCTATGGAATACTGACTGCAGAGAAGCTTCGTTGAGATCCTCCAGTCGCTTTTCGGGTTTCAAAATATCGGAATGCAATACACCATGGCATATACAGACACGACTGAAGCTGCCACTGTAGGGAGCAAGCGATTGAGCTACCTCAACCATAGCGGGCTCATTATACTCTGTCTGAAGCCAAACCACCTTTCCATCTGCACCGCCATTAGTTAGCTCTTGAGGGCACCGAGACCTGCTAACAGCAACGACTCTGTTAATGCTTGGATCGTTTACTAGTTCCATCAGTATGGCTGTACCCAGACCACCGCTAGAACCTATAACTAGGGCCGAATTGTTTTGACCACTGTTCATTTTTTCTGTCCTGTAACAGCACAACCATCGCAGCGCCTACGTCCCATTATCAATCTTGAGATGCGGTGTCGATGACGAGCAAAAAACGTATATAACACATCCGAAATAGACTTCACAACGGGCCATCTCAAGAGCCTAACCCAACGACTCTTACCTACCAATGTCCAAGCAAGACAGGTGACATCTAGTCCAAAGATGAGACGACCATCTGACAGTTCACCATGTAAGACTTTATCAGCCTCAACCTGATCAATATAAGGGAACCTTTCTTTAAAATCTAAAGCAAAAATATCCTCAAAAGCAATTTTTTGATGCCTATCACGCTTACGCAGTTGATTGATTTCTGCGGCACATAAAGGGCACCCCCCATCAAAAAATAAAGTCAATTCGGCCATAATTACAACTCCGCTACCATTAATACCATTACCATAAGATGCAAGATGGTCACTACGATGGTCAGGTTGACTCGCAATTGCCAATAGTGCCTATCCATATCCTGAGAAAAACGCTCTAAATACAACAAACTTAAAAAGCCGGACACGAGGAGACCAAGCGCTAAGAGAGTAGCTAGAGAGGAAAGATAGATTAACAGCAGTGCTATCCAGCTGATTAAAGCCACAGCATTACTCGAAACAATTATTAAATCCGAGAGACCTTGGTTTTGAAAAGTAGCCCACTTGGACCATAGCGTGCCCGCCATAAAGCTTAAAATTACCGCGCTGTATGCTATAAAGATGTAAGGCACATAAAACCCGCCTAAGGCGGCACTTTGCAATCCATCACCAAACCAGGTAGCGCGAACCATCAATAGTGCTGTAACTACAAAGGGTAGTAAACCGGCGTAACCAAGCACAATCATAATAGAGGGGGTCTTGTGGGGGTCAGCTACCATCCTTTGATCCTGTGAGTCTGGTGTTTTGGTTACGTTCAGTTACGCAAAAAGAATTACCTCAGATTCATCAAAGCAGCAAAAAATAACCCCCAAACAATAGGATCCGGCCGAAAGACCATCGCGTAAACGTGTTTGACAAATCTAATTTTAGAGCAGCAAACTTTATGAAAACGACTGGCATTTTACTCTTTCGCAATGATCTTCGCCTATCAGACAATGCTACCTTGACTGCCGCATGCGCTGAGGTAGATAGGTTGATTTGTATTTACTGCTGCGAACCAATATCGGCGTCAACCGCATTGCATAGACCTCAAACGCTATCAGATCACCGTCAACGATTTTTGTTTGAGTCTTTAGAGGCCCTTGATCAAGGGTTGAGAGGTTTTGGGCAACATTTATTGGTATTGAAACGGCCCATAGTCGATACTATTGCGGAGCTCATCACCCAGTACGACGTAACCCATGTCTACAGTAGCGTCAATGCAGGGTGGTTCGAAAACCATCAATGGTCTGTTTTGAAATCACGTTACTCATCCATTATTTTTCAACAAGAACATACTCACACCCTGTTTGAGCCTCATCAGCTTCCCTTTGAAATTGAGGATCTTCCCTCTAGTTTTTCAAAATTTAGACGTGTTGTGGAAAAGAACCTCCAGGCAAGTCCCATTGCTGGCAAAGTAACGAAAATGCCTCCAAACCCAATAGTTGCAAAAGAGTATTGGCAAGTACCGCACTATGACGAACTTAGCTCACCACTGTGTAGTGGAGGTGAAAAAGCTGCAAAATACCACCTAGAAAAATATTTCAGTAGCGATCTTCCCAGTACCTACAAAAACACCCGCAATGGGTTGGAAGGAATGGACTATTCAACAAAGTTTTCCCCTTGGTTATCCAACGGAAGTCTGTCTGCAAAGACAATTGTCTCCAAACTAATTGAATATGAAACGCATAAGACGGCTAATGAATCAACCTACTGGATTTATTTTGAACTGCTGTGGCGCGAGTATTTTCAATGGTATGCGCACCACCATGGCAAAACACTTTTTCAATTTAAAGGCCTCAGGCCCACGGTTCCCAACACAAGCTTTTATGCAGAACGCTATCAAAAATGGTGTCAAGGCAACACACCATTTGCCATTATTAATGCGTTTATGAAACAACTTGTAGCCACTGGGTATATGTCCAATCGGGGACGTCAACTTGTCGCCAGTTGTTTTGTCCATGAACTCAACTTAGATTGGCGATATGGCGCGAGGTTTATGGAACAACATCTAATAGATTTTGATGTTGCATCAAACTGGGGCAACTGGCAATACCTTGCTGGGGTGGGAGCAGATCCCAGAGGGCACAGGCAATTTGATTTAAAAAAGCAAGCTGCCCTGCATGACCCTAAGGGTGAATTCACTGCAAAATGGCAAGGCTCGCCAATAACAATCAACTTAGATTCAGTAGACATAGCAGATTGGCCTCTCTGAAATTCGGTAGCCGATTGTCCATAGTAGAACATTAGTCAATACTTTTTTCAGAGCTTAGCAAGATTGAAATGATCTGTTATTAGCTAAAATCTGCGACATATTTTAACTCGCTCATGATTTATGATTCAGTTAGTCACATACTTCATTTAAACGCGCTAGTTGCACTTTTGTGAAAAAGAAGATAAGTTTGTGAGATCAGGGTCGTCTAGAAGTTCTTCAAGACATTCTGTAATACGTGGTGCGGCTTGCTCGCCTTCCGTTCGGCTCGCTTGCACTTAAAAAAAAAGTGATTAAGAAGGGTTTTAAAATGACTGATAACTTATCTTCCGGCGATTACGTCGGCATGTCCTTTTGGTTGATATCTATGGCGCTTGTCGCTGCCACTGCATTCTTCTTCGTTGAGCGCGATCGTGTCGCGGGCAAGTGGAAGACTTCACTGACAGTTTCAGGCTTGGTTACATTAATTGCCGCAGTCCACTATTTCTACATGCGAGACGTATGGGTGGCAACTGGCACATCTCCTACCGAATTCCGCTATATTGACTGGCTGCTAACAGTGCCTTTATTGATGGTTGAATTCTATTTAATTATGTCAGCTGTTGGTAAAGTACCCGCACGCGTATTCTGGAATTTACTTGGCGGCACAACTGCTATGTTGATCTTTGGATACATGGGCGAGACTGGCATGATGGGTGTCACAATGGCCTTTATTCTATCGATGGGCTCTTGGTTCTATGTAATTTGGTACATAATGAAAGGTGAAGCAAGCCAGGTTAACGCTAGTTTGGCTAATGCTAATGTGCAGAAAGCTTATAAAACAATGACGTTCCTTGTTACTGTTGGTTGGGCTATTTATCCATTAGGTTACTACATGGGTTACATCGGCGGCGGCGCTGATGCTGGAACTATGAACCTAATTTACAACTTGGCAGATTTCTGGAATAAGATCGGCTTTGGTGTAGTTATTTGGGCAGCAGCAGTAGCTGATTCCGAGTAAGGTTAGTTTTGCTATCAAGGAAGGGGCTAGCGGTGCTAGCTCTTTCTTTCTCAGCCTTTCCAAGGGCTGGCCAAAAAAGCAGTAATATAACTGCGTTAACGTAAAATCAATGAAGGGTACAAGCAATGTCCCCATTAGATTCATTACAAAAGGGGTTGGACCGGCTATCGCAGTTAAATAGTCTTTACGAACGTGAGATGCCTCATTTTCAGAGTTCTCTATTTGATGCGGCTCATTATCATTTTAAAAATCCCGGAAAATCCTTCAGAGCATATCTTGCATTGTCATCAGGTGATGCTGTTAATCAGCACCCCAAAGACTCATTACATTGGGCAGCAGCCTGCGAGCTCTTGCACAATGCATCACTAGTACATGACGATATTAGCGATGCTAGTACTCATAGGCGCGGTCAAGCCAGCATTAGTCAACGGTTTGGTTCAGACATGGCGTTATGCTTGGGTGACTGGATGATTGCAAAAGCCTTTGAGCTTGCAGCACGAAATTCAACACACAGTGGTCAATTAGTAGCACTGCTGGCAGGCGCAATGCAGGAAACCTGCAGCGGCCAAATCGCCGACATCGATCAACGCATGTATGCGCCAATTTCTGATTGGCAGCGAATTGCTAAAAACAAGACTGCTCCGCTGCTGATTGCCCCCATTAAAGGCGCCGCAATTTGTGCGGGGCTTGATAGTCATGCAAGAAATATAGACGCTTTGGTAGAGTTTTGTGGCTTGGCATATCAAGGACGTAATGATATCGACGACATAGTCCCCTCAAGCCATTTATCCAGTGACCTCCATGGTCGTAAACCAAATCTTGTAGTAAGTATTTTTGCCAATTTAGAAACAACCGACATTCAGGCTTTTAAACAGTGGTACTGTTCGATCGATCAACACCAAACTAATATATGGCAAAAACGGATCGCTTCGAGTGAAGCTATTTTACATGCTAACCAAAGGGTGGAATCCTGGCTAGCGCAGGCGGAAAATTTGATACCCAATATTCCGTATCAGCTACAGCCGGTCACTAAAAGA
>DNBN01000187.1:0-9765 GCA_003491845.1 Porticoccaceae bacterium
TCGTTGGGGCCGAATAATCAAACCGCGGTCAGCGATGCATTGGCCGCCTATCCTCAAGGTCTGCAGTACGGTGGAGGAGTCACTATAGACAATGCCGCCGACTTTCTCGATGCCGGCGCGTCTCAGGTTATTGTTACGTCGTCTCTGTTTGAAAATCAGCAATTTTCTTGGCATCGACTGGCAGACATCAGCCGATTAATTGGCCCCGACAGGCTAGTGATAGATCTCAGCTGCCGAAAAACTGAGAGTGGCTGGCAGGTGGCCACCGATCGCTGGCAGACCATAACCGAGACGCTTATAGATCGACGTCTAATTGAGCAGTTACAACCCTATTGTGCAGAATTTTTGGTTCACAGTGCCGATATGGAGGGGTTACAAGCCGGTATTGACGCAGAGCTGGTGCGTCTGCTTGGTGATAGTGTCGATATTCCAACGACCTATGCCGGTGGAGCCCGTTCATTGGCTGATCTTGAGCAGGTAAAACGGTTATCCAAGGGTAAAATTGATCTCACCATTGGCAGTGCTCTGGATATTTTTGGCGGCAGCGGCGTGACACTGGATGAATGCGTGCAATGGAACTCGACTCAAGGGTTGTAAACTAAACCATTGCTAGGTTAAATCAGACTTAGCTTGCCCAACATCATCCACGTTTATTCAGAGTCACCCAGTTTTTTTCGTATTCGCCTGACCATGAATAGTGTAGACAAAAACACCAACGGTGTGGCAACAGCCACAATCAGGGCATCGCCAAAGGGCACATAGGTCTCCACAGGCAGAGGATCGACCATCAATTTAATAAGGCTCATAGAGTAGTATGTGATGGCAACTACCGATAACCCCTCTACTGTTTGTTGCAGGCGCAACTGGAGCTTACTGCGATTGTCCATGGATGCTAACAAACGCTGATTTTGATCTTCCAGAGACAACTGCAAGCGAGAATGCAGCAACTCACTGGTGCGACCGATGCGTTGAGACAGATTTTGCTTGCGCTTGACCACCGACACACAGGTGTTATAGGCAGGGATAAAACGACGCACATGAAACTGTTTTAAGGTGCGAATAGAGGGTATTTTTTCTTCCCGAAGCATATCAAGACGGGTTTCGGTGAGATTAAAATAGGCCTCGGTAGCCGAGAAACGAAAACTGTGGTCAGCGATGAGCTTTTCCACCTGAGTGGCTTCGGCGATGAGCTCAGCCATCAGGTTTTGTTCATCTTCCATGGTTTCCAGTTGCTTGAGTTTTTCACTGGTCTCACTGAGACGTCTTTCCAAGGTACTTATCTCGGGCAACAGTGCTTTAGCAGTGGGCAATGCCAGCAGCGTCATGGACCGATAGGTGGAAATTTCTAATAGATTGCGCACCGCCCTACCCGCTTGACTTGCGTTAATGCCGTCGGCAATTACCAGGGTTTTAGTAAAACCATCGCTGTGACTGCGCATGGATGTCCAGATTGTGGCGTTGCCGTCATAAATTTTGCCACCGATGAGACGCTCACCATCGAAGTACTGGCGCAGAGCCTCACGCCCAGACGGTGCGGCATCAAGTGGTAATAGCTGGATATGATTAGCGCTGATAATCTCGCCGCTGATGCTGCTCAGCCAATCTGATCCTAGCAGGGCCAGTGCGCCCTGCTCTCTATCGTCTAAGGCATCTGCTCCGCCAACTGTACCATCTGCTGGGCCGGATTTAATGACGGTATAGGTAGAAAACTCGTTGTGGCGCTCCCAACGAATATCGAAGCTATCGCAACTTTGATAAAAACAGCTTGCACCCTGTTCTGGCGCGGGCATGGCCCACTCTGAGGCCAAAGCAGCGAGCCGTTGGATTTCGGTCTCCACTGGTGCAGGGTTGAGCACCGCTATACTGGAGACCTTGGCTGGTAGCATGATAACCGGGAATGGTCGTGTGTGCAGCTCATCTATCAGTGCATCCTTCAAAGTATGAAACTGCATAATACCACCTCGTTCTTTATCGTAGTTGTGACTGCTACTGTATTGACCGACCTAACTCTCTATGCTGAAGGTTAATCCAGCATTTTCTTGCAGTCGTTTAATTAAAGCTTCACCCATTACTGGCGCTGTGGTCCATATGCCACCGCTGCCAAGATCAGGGTTTTTAACCAGACACACTGCACTTTCAGCAATCATTTTCGATGTTGATCCATAACCTGGGTCCTTGTCACCCTTAACACTTATGCGGACTGAACGGCCATCTGTATGTTCGCCCACCATAAGTACGTCATAAAATCCGGTTTCGCGCTCTTCTTTACTAGGGCCTTCGCCGGGCTTTGTTTTGCTTTCCGCCATAGACGTATCGTTGGTGACGGCCTCTGCAACGGCTTTACCTTTTTCACCTGGGCCGGTAACCATCATTTCATCATAGACAAAGTCTTCACCGTAAGCATGCTTCAATAATAAATTAGAGCGATGAATGTTTTTGGTATTTATACTGGCCATCACAAAGGGTGCAATCCAGCTCTCTACTGCTTCATCGTATTCTGGTTTGTTACCCAGTGGCTGCTCTGCCCCTTGAAAGCCTGGAGTCAGCGAAAAAGGATTACGCAAAACATTAATTAAGTTTCTATCCCTTCCCGCCGCGGCCATAGTCTCCCTAAAACTGGCTAATGTTCCGCCAGAAAAAGTACCTTTCATAGCGCGAACACGTCCTTTTACTCTTGACACCATGGTACCTAGCGCTTTTTGCGCGTGCTGCTGCAAGAAAAATACTCCCAAATCAAAGGGCACAGAATCAAAACCACAGGAAAAGACAATTCGCGCACCGCTGGCTTGGGCTGCCTCTGAATGTTCAGCAATCATTTTATGCATCCAGGCTGGCTCACCGCAGAGATCCACATAATCAGTGCCAGCTGCCGCGCATGCCGCTACCAGTTCATTGCCATAGAGCTGATAGGGACCCACTGTAGTCAAGATAACGGAGGCACTTTTTACCATACTGTTTATGGCCGAAGTATCTTGAGGGTCAATCTTGAGCAAAGGGATATCGACTGGAATGCCCATTTCATCTCTAACAGCGGTGAGTTTTTCTAGATTCCGGCCTGCCATAGCCCATTTAATCTCTGTATTGACCCCATAGCGCTCATTGAGATATTCGGCAACAAGGCGCCCGGTAAATCCTGTAGCGCCATAAACAATGATATCTAACTCTTTTGTGTGACTCATAAATGATTCCTGTTGGTAAGCTTATTGATTTGTGCATTGGATAATCTCAGAGTCGATTGACCAATGCAAACAAAGTCTGGAGGTACATTGAAAAAGACAGCATAAGTATTAGGCATTTTGACATCAAACCATTGCCCAGATAGTGTTATCTGGGCCTAAAATTAACTATTGTGCCATTCCCTGAACCTGTGCAAAATATAGCAAAACCGTGAGTGAGGTGTGATTTGTCTGTACAAAATGAACGCTTAGACCCTTTACTATCTGAGTACATTCAAGAGAACCCAACCATTTCTTATGTGCAACCTACGGACCCTTGGATAATTCAAAAATTTATTTCGGGGGTCGAGATTTTATTTGGCCGAAAAAAAATTGAATCCATTTATGATCAATTGAAACAGAGTCCGTTTGATGTAGAGTGTTTTTTTACTGCCGCCCTTAAAGCAACGCAAATTGAAAGCTGCTATGACGACAAAAAGCTGGCTGCCCTACCCTCAAAGGGCCCCTTAGTATTTGTCGCTAACCACCCCTTTGGGGTTGTGGACGGGCTAGCCTTGTGTGACATGGCCATTAAAGCACGCGGTAACTTTCGTATTCTTATTAATGCTATGCTTTGTCAAGATAGGGATCTTGCTAGGCATTTTTTACCTATTGATTTTCGTGAGACTAAAGCGGCGGTTAAAAATAACATTCGCACTAAAAAAATGGCGCAACAGTGCCTTGAAGACGATATTCCTCTATTAGTATTTCCCGCTGGATTTGTGTCTACCGCTGATCGAAAAGGCTTTGGTAAAGTAGTTGATGCGCCTTGGACCACCTTTGCGGCGAAAGTGATTAGAGATGCTGAGGCCACCGTTGTACCAATATATTTTAGAGGCCAAAATAGTCGGATTTTCCATTTAGCTTCGCACCTAGCTGAGCCTCTGCGCATGGCTCTTTTACTCAACGAAGCTAGTAACAAATTTGGCAGCAAGCTAGTTTCTGAGATTGGTGACCCAATTCCTTGGAGCGAGCTAGATAAAGTCGGCAACAGACAGCAACTAACAGCCTATCTTTATGAAAAAGTTCAGGGCTTAGCCATCAAACCCTCTAAATAAGAATTGTGACAAGCGCAATTGCGCTGACGAAAACCAGCCCATAAAGAAATATCTTTCCAAGGGAAAATTTTCGCATAGACCAGTTAATTCTATCCCCTCGGTCAGTCTGCTTAGTAGAGGCTTTAAAGCGACCTAGATAAAAAAACAAGGCCAAAGAAATAACCGCCATACTTCCAAAGATCAAACTATTTGCATCCACTAGCGGCTTCTCAGTTTAGCCAGAAGACGGAGCATTTCTAAATACAGCCAGATAAGGGTAACCATTAGTGAAAACGCGCCAAACCATTCCATATATTTTGGGGCTCCCATTTCAGATCCCTGCTCGATAAAATCAAAATCGAGAACTAAGTTAAGTGCAGCTATAGCCACCACAAATAAACTAAATCCAATACCAAAAAGACCATTTGAATGAATGAACCCAATACCCCCTGAACCAAACATATTCATGAGCATGCTAACAAGGTAAAGTAACCCAATACCCATGGTCGCGGAGGTAATCATCAAACGAAAATTCTCAGTCGGCTTTATAATGCCTGTTTTATAAAGAAACAGTAAAGACGCTAATGTCCCCAGGGTAAGGCCCACCGCTTGGACCACAATGCCGGGGTACATCATTTCAAAAATGCCTGAGATAGCGCCTAAAAACAGACCTTCTGCTATAGCATACAGAGGCGCTGTAATAGAAGATAAGTGTTTTTTGAACATGGTCACCAAAGCCAAAATGAATCCAGCGATGGCTCCACCTATCGCCAGTGGCATTACTGAAGAGGGGTTACCACTTTCAAAAAAAAGATTCCATGTCCAAGACGCTGAAAGTACAACTAAAGCTAAAAGGATACCGGTTTTATTCACAGTACCTTCCAATGTCATGGTCTGGGAGTCCATAGTTTGTATACCGCCAGTTGAGCGCGCAGTATTGGCACTACCAGAAAAAGTTTCAGTGTTGAGAGCCGGATTGCCTGAGCGGCCAAACATGTTTAGCGCCTTGTGGTTTGACATAGTACTTTCCTCAAAATTGCCGTTGGCAACAGTATATATAAAAACACCATAGGAATAATAGTTAACGGCTTTGATTTAAGAAAAAATCATCACCTGGATGATTTATATTAACGCGCTTAACTAGTGAACGACTCTATGAGATAGAGTCGACCCCTTCATTGCATCCCTATGGCTAATATCGAACTGAGACATAACTTGATCTACACACTCGTACAAAAAGCCGAGATTTTGCATAAGGTCATGGTAGTCGGCGTTGCCTACTGCAAGCTCCCCTTCAAGTCGCTGTATAGCGGACCAGTATACATCTCCAGCATCTTCTGTATGCCCAAGCTTTAGCAGTGTGAAGGCTAGCGACACTGTAGATGATGTAAACATTTCAAAAGCAACCCTAGGGTCAGCCACCTTGGTGCTCAAAATAATATCAGCTGTCTCGTAGGCACAGCCAATATACGGAAGCGCTTCCGTCCAAGCCTGAGAATCACAAAACATCTGTGCCGTATCAAAACCTGATTGCCAAAACATCACTGCTCTTGAGGGATCATTCAGCAAATGCGCGCGATGGGTACTGCATAAAAATCTTAATTTCATAGCGGATATATTCCATATTTCGACATTTTATACCGATCATTAACAACATCTCAGGTTGTATCTGCGAGGTGGCAGAATCGCCAAGATTTTCAGTTTGGACTCTATAGTTTCAGTTAAGAAACATGACCCAAATCCTATCGAGTAACAGTGTAGTTGACATCTTATTGAATGTAAATGATAATGATTCGTGTTAGCGTTAATAGCCGATGGACTTAGTCAAATCAATATCTAATGCTAATAAAAATACAAAGGTTGATTATCACAAGAGGTGAGAATGAAAAATCGAACGGGAAAACCCATGCCAGGTGCAGGACTTAGCGCAAAATTAATACTAGCACTTTTAGCAACTAGTTTATTGATAACCCTGTATTACTACAGCTGGATTATGCTCTACAACTAAGTGAATACTCAGTAGTCTGTCCAAGATTTAGCCTGTGTGGTGACACGAATTATGTATATGGATTACCCCTACCCTAGCAAAATCATAAGTGAGCGATGGGAATTAGAGCATTTCGCGCTTTTAATAAATTCTACATAGCGCGCCCTCATAAAAATCACTGGCAAGCTAGTGAAAAAATGCTTTTTAATGGCTTGCTAGACAATGTTATCTCACTACAGCAGCGAAACAGCATCGTTTCCTGAAAATTTAGGTAAGTGATCATGCCACTTCGTGGCAATGCGCAACTGAATAAGTTCCGGATGATATGTAACAGCTTTGGCTTAACGGCCTATAGCGTCTGTTCGCGCATCAGACTCTACCTTTATTTAATAGGCCTTGCCATATGCTGCTAATGTTTTCTCTGCCGCTGGAGCCTCTGCCTAAGTAACACGCCGAAGTTTCTCATTTTTGGCGTTCAAGGCTTTTTGCTCTACTCGGCCTTTTTCTCAATAGCTCGGTTGAATTAGGCATAAAAATCAAAATCTGTTATGGCACTATTGACAATATTTGAAATACCTACTAGCTCTTTTTCAATCAGTGTTTGCTTAACAAAACTATTAATTTTCCTCTAAATTTTATTTTTTTACTCTCTCACGTTGAGTGATGAGCTGTTACGCCGTAAAAAGTGCAGTAATGGCGTTTTCAGATTGCACAATAGCCGGAGCAATTAGTGTGCTGTTAACCACCGTGCGATTATCTATGTGCTTAAGCATCACGGGCATGAGGGCTGCTTCCACCGACTACTAAACGGCTATTTTAGTAGAAATGACCTGGAAGTCGGGTGATGATTCTCCCACTTCACTTTCAACATTAGCCAAGCCAACATCAAACTCTTAAACAGTTTCTAAAAACGGCATTTTGAAATGGAATACCTCAGAAAGAAATTTTGGCTGGATCGCACCAAGACGTTTAACTGCGGCAACATACTCCGCATTTACGATAACAAAAATAGAAAAAATTAAGGCTTAAACAAGGAGTGAAAAGAGGTACTAAAAGCTTTTTTACGCGCCGATTCCATGACGACTCTCTTTATTTAGCCATATTTTAGTTTCTGATACTAAATAATTGATCTGACAGTGTTTACGAGTAGCAAGACGCTATACTTACTAGGTAGGTTTTTAAAAACGATATAACAGGGGAGTTGACGTGTAAGAAGTGTGGCCTAAAAAATACGGCTTAAATTTTAATTAGATTTAAAAAAAGGCTACCAATTAGGCAGCCTTCAATTATATTTGCGAAAGAATTGTTAATTTCTTACAAATGCTGCCCAGACTGTAAGAAAAAAATTTATGTTTGGAGTCCATTACTTAAATTTCTTACCAAACAACTTTTCGTTTTGCTTACTGTCCAAATCGTTACAGCGAATTTAAAATAACAAATAATAATAATATATATAACTGTCTTAGAGGACAGCTATGCAAATAAATAATCAACGGCTTTTTAGCTAATAGAAATTAATAATAAACAATTCTTAATCTAAATTTTAGACCGATCTCATTAAAAGTTACGGCGGACCGAAGGGTACTTATAGTCAAGACCCTACCATAGAGTTAACTCAATAACTGATAAGCTGATTTCGTTTATTTCTTAACATAACCATTTAGTTTGAAGTGTACTTTAGATATTACAAAGTTCGTCGGAAAATTTTTTCAGTACCAATAGTGGGTACGTCTGTCGTGTATACTACGGGCAGAAATTCAACTGCGATTAAGGCAAATATTATGTTTAAAACGGTACTTATGATAAGTCTATTACTCACCTTTATCGCCCCAGCAGAGACGCTGGCAGATGCAGATAAAAGTATAAAGTCGATTTTGATCACTGGAGCATCATCAGGAATTGGTAGAAATTTGGCTGAAACTCTAGCGAATAATGATCATCACGTTTATGCAGGGGCAAAAACTGATGAACAAATGGCAGAACTCAATAAGATAAAAAATATTACTGCTGTGCGCTTGGACGTTACAAAACAAGATCAAATTGATGCTGCGGTTAAATTTATCAAAGAAAAGGGAACGGGTCTTTATGGATTAGTTAATAATGCCGGTATCGGCGGCGGCGGTCCTGTCCTGACTACAGCAGTAGATGATCAGACGGAGATTTATCGTATTAATGTTGAAGGTGTATACCGAATCACTAAAGCCTTCGCACCCATGATTATTGAGTCACAAGGCCGTATAGCCACAACAGGATCAATCGCTGGCACTATTACTACTAGCGCATACAATGCCTATAGTGGTAGTAAACACTGGATTGAGGCCTTTACAGATGGACTTGCTGACGAACTTGCTTCGAGCAAAGTGTCTGTTAGTGTTATCGAACCAGGTGCCTATCAGTCATATATTCGTCGCAGCTCAACCCTTAGAGCCTTTGCTAAAATAGAAGCTGCTGGCGGCAAAATAACAGATGCGATGAGGCAACAATATCAACAGACCGCCACTTTTGAAGAGTCACTAAAAAAACCTGATGATGTTTCACAGGCCTATTTGCATGCATTGTTTGATGATCAACCTTTGCGGCGTTATGTAGTTACCCCTGATCAAAAAGCACGCGCATTGACCATTGGTACTAAAGTACGCCAGTTAGTTGAACTAAATAAATGGGGACCCCATAGCTATAGTCGCGACCAACTAGTGGAGATGCTTGATAAAGAATTATCTGCAATTTAACTAAAATGCTAACCTAAGTAGTACTATTGGTATCCGCGAGTAAATGAGCGACTCAAAATGGCAATAATAAAGAGTAAATTACCTTACTTTGAAATTCTCAAAGTAAGATATAGAGATCTTGATGCACAAGGTCATCTCTACTTTGCGAATTACCTTGTTTATGGTGATGAGGTGTTAGGCGCATACATGGAAAAATTAGGTTTAAACCTTATGAATCCTGCAACCGCTTATTGCATGATTTTCACAGTGAATATTCACTGTGACTACATCAATGAAATAGCCGGTGACTCTGATGTATCTGTCTATTCTGGCTATAGCCGTTTGGGAAACTCAAGTGCTGACGCCGCTTTTGAAATCTACGACCAAAAAACTGGTAATCTGATGGCTAAAGGTGGTCTTACTCAAGTGTTTGTTGATTCTCAAACTCGCAAGTCTATCCCAATACCTGCATTTTACAGAGAGGCAATCATTCAACAACAGGGTTACCTAGACAGCTAAGTCAATGATTAATTTAGTTAGCTGCATACCCGCTTGATATCCTGAAACAGCCGCACCGCCGTCATTGATCAATGCACTAGCCTCAAAAATACTATTTATAGTTGTTTCACTTGGCGGTGACATAGCAGTTTTTTTGTAGCGTTATTAGTGGCACCGCCGCCGCAAGCTACTAAAAACGATCGTTTAAAAATAGTATTGGATTAAGCATTTTGGCATTATATTTGACCTTGAGGGATTATTTTCATGTAAGAATAAATATTCACATTTATTTCATAGACCATCAAACATCAAACATCAAA
>DNBN01000187.1:10003-10212 GCA_003491845.1 Porticoccaceae bacterium
TCATAGACCATCAAACATCAAACCAAATTATTGGTTAATTGAAGTTAACCGTCACCCTAAAAAATACGCAGCTACAAATCAATACTAAATAAAAACGGGATTCAATTAAATATGGTTAATTGAGGCGCAACATACTTAATGACCGAAATTCGTCTGAAATATTACCTAAACCTATAGATTCATATCAAGGCGGTTATTAATTAGGCTGC
>DNBN01000314.1:0-3337 GCA_003491845.1 Porticoccaceae bacterium
AACCGGCTTTCTTTCCCGCATTACCGCTACTTGTAAAGAGGATTCTCCACCCGGTGATGTCCAGAAAAGACCCGTACCCCCATAGTAATCAGTCGACTCGCGCTGACCCGAGAGTACATTAATATTTTCAAGCACATAGACATCTGCAAATGGACCACCATATTCCGTAATCAGGCTGTCAGTAAAGCGACTATCAACTTCGACGGCCTTGACCAAAAAACTCAGTTCTAAATTTTTCTCATATACCCAAGACAAGTTAAAACTTAAATATTGATCTATATTTTCAAGTCGCTCCACCAAATCATCTCTAAGAACAGGATCAGCAAAGTCAATATCCACATAACAGTGAAGTTGCGCGTTATGACTAACCCCTGTCAGGCTATTACTTTTTGTTAAATGTTGACCCGCAGCGATAGAAAGCGATGTGGCTCCCACTAGATCAATTAGGCTTACAAACTCCAAACTATCGCTTTTGGAAAATCTAGTAGTCTTATCGCGACAACTCGAATCGAAATCCTCAGACACCCCAAAAAAAGGATTGCTAGGAGGAGCAGCAGGCTGGTCCACCAATAGATTGCTCGTTTCCTGGGCCCAATGAAAACTGTTTGTATATTGGTCGGCTGTATTTGTGTAGCCAAAGTCAAGCCTGTCCTCCTCGAGCTTCGTCTCCTGATCAGATACAGAGGCGTAGAAGGGGGTCTCAGCGCGATAGACTAAAAAATCATGCCCATACCTTGGGCGCCATCCAAAAGCTGACAGCAATACCTCATCATCAAACGAAAACTCCGACCCTGAGGAATCGCCACTAGAAAGTTTTTGATCGAATTTTCCACCCTCAACTAAGAACGATATTTCGCCAAACCGACTCTGACCGTACCCATTAACACCTCCGTCAACATAGCGACCAAAGGTACTATCCATCTGCGAACGCTCCGCACTCAAAAAACCATGAATTTGATCTCTCGAGATCCCATCAGGGTAGTCTCGTCGGACGCCAATCACTTGCGAATCAAATGCCATTCCACGTAAAAACTGGCTTGTAGAATAGAAATCACTTGGAGACACGCTTGCCTCATAAATATGGCTTGCGGGGTCCCGCCCATTAAATTGCAGTTGAGCCGAGATTAAAGCAGTTCGTGGCAACCCAAGTTCATAGTAGCGGCGTCCAATATGGAGCCCCCCAGTTTGATCGGTCGCAAATTCCGATAGTCCCCGTTCCTCTACCACCTTGCCAAGAGCTATATCGGCCTGCTGCTGACTCCCCAAAAAATCAAACTCTGCAGCCAATAGCTTAGCGGCCATAAGATTTGGAAGTGGGTCTAAAGGATCTAGCTCAGAAGCGTCTTCAAACCTCTTTAACGCGAGCTTTGTCTCTCGACGGTGGAGGTGCGCAATGCCTTGATAAAGTTGTGCTCTGGAAAAATTTGGATCCAACGCGGTAGCCTCAAGAGCGCTATCTAAAGCCTCACTCGTATCGTTGGACTTGAGCTTAACCAAGCTATCGGCCAAGACAACATCTGGATATAAAGTGCTCTCTTGACGCCGCTGTTTCTTAATAAGAGATGCAGCTTTTCGCATATCTCCCGTCAGTGTGTAAAAGTGCGTCAAAACAGCAAGGTATTCTGGACTAGGCTCACCGAGCTCATCAGCTCGCTTTAAATGTTTCTCTGCCCGTTGATAATTACCTCTTCTTAATTCAACGCTAGCACTCAGTAAACTCACATTCACCAACCAAGGCGCCTCTCTCTCAGCTAATGTCAAAACATGCTTGGCGACTTTGAGTTGGCCCTGCGCTGATTTAATTACGCCAAACAACAACCAATAGTAGCCATCATTCACTATATCCGGGTATGATTTTTTTAGCTCATTTTCAGCATCGGAAAACCTTCCGAGAGTCACCAGACGTTTCGCTTCCAACCAGGGTTTCGATGCCGATTTACTCGAGGAAATAATATTAGCTGCACGATTATGTCTGCCGCTAGAAATTAATATTTCCGCCTGAAGCAATCGAACCCATTGGAGCCAGTCCTCTGTTGTAGATGGGAATACTTTTTCTCTGTTCTGTTGCTCCCAGTGCAATATTTTCTGGATCAATGGCGATGCTGAATTTGAGGTCGCTAGCTGTTCTAATGCGGCACTATCAAGCCTTAACAAGCTTTCTGCCCAATTAGGAATTTCCCCCTTCGGCATGTATGCCAACGGCTCAAGCTTATAACGATAGATAAATTGTCTGATCTCGTCTGAGCTCACTAAGCTACTCAGCCTTATCGCACCGTTAGTCGCTTTGACCGATGCCGACTGCCCGTTCTGAACCTGCACTGACTCACTTGTGGTTTTTAAGGCTATTGAACCCTCGAGCACTGAAAGCTTTGCATCACTACTTGGCGTCACCTCAACAACCCACTCGGTACCTCTCACAGATGCTGTTGCCCCAGGAATTTTGATCTTTAGATCTACACTTACTCTATTGGTTCTTGACCAAACTTTACCGGCACTCAAGCTAAGTACGATTGACTTTGAGCCAACTGAAGTTTGGGGAATATTTAGCTTTAGTATTGTATTCGACCCTATCCGGGTTTGAGTGTTGTCTGGGAGCAGCAAAGTGGCAGCTCCAACCCGACTTGTCTTCAACCAAGTTCCGGGCATCAATTCGGTTTTTTCTTCAAGAGGGACCCAGTCGCTACCATCACTAGATCGTTCGACACTCCCTTCGATTGATAACAAGCGAAACAGCGAGTCGTCAGCTGCTTCGACCAATCCCGCGAAGGTGATTATTTGAAGAAAAAGTAATACTTTGATCTTATTACCTATCACCGAGACTATTTCTTGCCCATGAACATTGCACATGAAGCAGTAGCCTTAGACGACTTACTCCCAGCAGCAGAAAGAGCCTTACTAAAACGCAGCGTCATTTGTTTACACTTGCCCTGGGACCTCAATGAGCCGCAAGACTTCGCAATCTTCTCCCTTAATTGACTACTCTTTGCCTTTCCACCTAAACACGAGCTAATGCACTGCTGTTTCTGTGCGCCCGTCTTGGGTCCGCACTCCGATCGGCAGTTCAGGGCTACGTTTTCTGATTTAGTAACCTTATCTACGCATCCTTGATAACCCGAGCAAGCACCACGGAAGCCTCTAAAAGCGTTTACCAAACCCCGATCCCCAGTTGCAGCTACCTCGGAGGCACACATTCGACTGCTTGGGTAAGCTAGGCTTGGCAGTATGCAAATTATTAACGTTACAGCGAATGTCGTTAGGTGGGTTTTCGAAAGCATGGGGATATCCTCAATCGGGTGGAGCACTTGGGGTGTTCGAATTAGCTTACAACTGCATATAT
>DNBN01000314.1:3595-4222 GCA_003491845.1 Porticoccaceae bacterium
TAGCTTACAACTGCATATATATCATCGGCTTTTGATGCTCGTTCTTAAGTGTTGACTAGATCAATAAAAATTAGATTCACGTGGAGTTTAACTGCATCAAACAGCGAGGCATCAGAATATGGATTTCGTTACAGTAAAGGAAAGCGCCGGTTATATATAGAATTAGCTCATTGGCGATTAGCGGAACTTAGGGAGGTGATAATGTCAGGTAAAATAGAAATTGATGCCAATCAGGAGTTTGAAACCAGCTCAACTGGATTAACAGGGATGCTGAACTCAATAATCGATGCAGGCCGCGGAATTTTGAACCGTCGACGGCAAGCGACTGCTGAAGCCCCGTCTGAGGACCTTTTAGTCAAGTGTCGACAGCTTCTACATCACCGTGGCGAAGCTTCTGGATTAGCTCTAGCGTGCGAGATAATAGCTAGCTTTCAATCACTCGATAAGCTCAATAAAATTATTTTTTTTGAGGCGTTGGCCAATGATTTCGGCGCCGACAGTAAAGCTATTTTAGTGGCCGCAGATCGCTATAGAACCGAACCCACAGCACAAAATCTTGCTGACCTTTCTCGAGCAACAGATAGCTACAGAATTAAGCTCTTTCGACGAATGAATATGGCGCCTAAC
>DNBN01000035.1:0-5351 GCA_003491845.1 Porticoccaceae bacterium
TATGAGAATATAGACCTCGGGATGACCCCATGCCCATATTAAATTTACATACATCATTTGATTGCCGCCCATATCTCCAGTGAAAAAGTGTGTTCCCATATACCGATCAAGGGTTAGCAGAGTGATGCTCACAGTCAAAATAGGAAATGCAACCACAATAAGTACATTGGCACAAAATGAGGTCCAGGTGAATACGGGCATTTTCATCAAGGTCATTCCAGGTGCACGCATACGCAGTATGGTCACAACAAAATTAATACCAGTTAGGAGCGTACCGATGCCCGAAATTTGTAGCGCCCAAAGCCAGTAGTCGACGCCTACCCAGGGGCTATATTCGATGCCAGAGAGAGGCGGATAAGCAAGCCAACCAGTGGCAGCAAATTCTCCTACAAACAGGGAAATATTCATTAGTAGAGCGCCGGACACAAATAGCCAGAAGCTTAGAGAGTTTAAAAAAGGGAAGGCGACATCGCGAGCACCTATTTGCAGCGGCACGACAATATTCATTAAACCTACTATGAGTGGCATAGCGACAAAAAAGATCATAATGACGCCATGAGCGGTAAATATTTGATCGTAGTGCTCCGGTGGCAAATAGCCGGCACCAGATTCACTAGCAACTGCAACCGCTTGCTGTGAACGCATCAGGAGCGCATCACTGAAGCCACGAAAAAGCATGATCATGGCTACAATCACATACATGATACCAATTTTTTTATGGTCCACCGATGTAAGCCATTCATGCCAAAGATATTTTAGTTTGCCAAAGTATAATATTGAGCCTATTAAACCTAGTCCACCGATGGCGACCACAGTGAATGTGGTCATGATGATCGGGTCTTCATAGGGAATAGAGTCTAAAGTTAGTCGCCCAAAAATAGGATCTGGTTCGGTAACAATAGTGCGATTACTCGACATTTAAACCTCCGGTATAGTGTTCAATTATGTCGCTAAATAAAAGTGGATTAGGGTTACTAAAGTACATTGGTTTTACATCACGGCTCTTGACTTGAAGTGATTCAAATGCCTGTTGGGTAAGTAAATGTTTTGAGTTTTGCGCTTCTTCCACCCAGTTATCAAATTCCGCCTGACTAGATGCTATCGCATTAAACTTCATGCCGGAGAATCCGAAACCACTATAGTTGGTTGACATCCCTTTGTAGGTTCCGGGTTCTGACGCCATCAAGTGCAAGCGATTTTCCATCCCTGACATCGCATAGATCATGCTGCCAAGGTTGGGGATAAAAAAAGAATTCATAGTGGCATCAGAGGTAACCAAAAATTCCACGGGTTGATCCACAACCATTGCCATTTCATTAACCGTTGCAATGCCATGTTCTGGATAAATAAATAGCCATTTCCAATCCATTGCCACTACTTGAATTACCATAGTAGGCTTATCAGATTCGATGGGCTTGCGTGGATCTAAAGAATGAGAGGTTATATAGGTTAAAACTCCCAGCGCTAGAATAATTAGGATAGGCACGGTCCAAACAACAAATTCTATCTTGTTTGAATGTTCCCAGTTAGGTAGATATTCTTCGCTAGTGTTGTCGCTTCGATACTTGTATGGGAACCAAAGGCTCATTATTAGGACCGGGATCACCACAATCAACATTATGGCAAAAGACACAATTATCAACCACTGTTGCTCTGCTGCCACTGGACCTTTTGGATCAAAAAGTGCGAATTCGTCACAGCCACCTAAAAGCAGAAAAAAAATCAGAAGTAGTGGTAATCGTAACCAGTTTTTATATCTACATAACACTATAGTTCGATCTCATTTAGGGTACACATAAAAATTTATTGCAGTCCAATGGTTACATCGAACCGATCAGTTTGGTTATCCGCTTATTTTTATGCGCTAGCGCCATCGCTAGGGTTTGGAGAACACTGCGGTAGTAAATCCTTGTCTCAACTGAGGCCCCCCTCTAAAGATTTACCAAATTCTCCTGAATACTAAGACCGGCCAGAGACTCTGTCGGTTAGATCCAATATTTTGTTAACGCCAGAGCCAAGTTTTAGAAGTTTCATTAGCCGCTGTGACTTAAGCGTTTGCATCTCATTGAGCCAGCTAACCAGTAGCTCAATTAAATCATGCATATCATTCATTTTGTTCAATGCATAACTATCTTCACCTGTCGCTTGCTCTTGTAAAAGAACGCTTCTTAGCATGGACAGTGTTGGATCGATCTCTCGTTTTCTACGCTCCTCAATTAGCGTTCTAGCCATTTCCCAGACATCATCGGGGGTTGTAAAGTAGTCTTTTCTGTCTCCGGCTACGGTTACAGCACGGAGCAAGTTCCACGATTGAAGTTCTTTCAGCCCCATACTGACATTGGATCTGGAAATGTGCAGTGCCGCACCAATTTGATCAGCATTTAGTGGTTTTTCCGTAACTACCAAAAGGGCACACATTTGACCGACTGTCCGGTTAATCCCCCAGCGGCTACCCATTTCTCCAAAATGTTGAATAAAAGATTCTGAATGCGGTGATATTTCAACATCTAATGAGTCTGACATTTTGTAATTCCCTTAATTTCAGTAATTACTGAAATTTAGCAAAATATAGTAATTTGGTCAACATTTTTTTTGGGATTAGTTAACTTTTTCCTTTTGAAGTTTATGTATTTACTTACCCAGTTGGACAGCCACAGCGCTCCCAAATGGCCCGCTACGTCTAATGAGTATAGACGCTTTAAAAACTAGGTTGCCAGTCATACGATTACGTTTATTATTCACGTTTATCCCAATGGTCGACCAAAACGTATTTTTAATTGCCATGAAATATTTATTACCCTTGAAAGCTGATTGCCTGAAGCCTCGCAAGTGGTATCATAAAGGCTAGTTTAGTAATCCATCATTTATGGTTTCCCTAAGGAAATAACGTTTAATGCTTTACCCTATTGCGAAAAAAATAATGATGCAAATTGACCCAGAAAAAATTCATGATTGGGTGCTGGGCTTTTTGCAGAAAACAGGAAATAGTTCGTTTAATAAGTTATATGCTCAAACAGTAAAACCTGACCCAGTTGAAGTTATGGGTATTATGTTTCCAAATCCTGTGGGTTTAGCAGCGGGTTTAGATAAAGATGGTGAGGCAATAGATGCATTTCATAAAATGGGCTTTGGCCATGTTGAAGTTGGGACCGTCACCCCTCGACCGCAATCGGGCAATTCAAAACCCAGGATGTTTCGGATAAAAGATAAGAACGCAATTATCAACAGAATGGGATTTAACAATAAAGGTGTTGATAATTTAGTAGAGAATCTTAGAGCACGTAGATCAGATATTGTAGTTGGGGTAAATATTGGTAAAAATAAGACCACGCCTATGGATAAAGGCAAGGAAGATTACTTAATTTGCATGGAAAAAGTGTACCCCTATGCGGCTTATATTACTGTGAATATTTCCTCACCAAACACGCCAGGTTTAAGATCCTTGCAATATGGCGAGCTTCTTGATGAGCTACTTCGTGAATTGAAAGAGAAGCAAGCGGAGCTTAAAGAGCGCCATGATAGGTATGTCCCTTTGGCTTTAAAAATAGCACCTGATCTTACTGTTCAAGAGATCGATTCCATTGCAAAATCACTACTTAAAAATAACTTTGACGCTGTTATCGCGACAAACACTACTCTTGATCGTGAATCAGTAGCGGGCTCACTCCATGCTAATGAGACCGGTGGTCTGAGTGGCTGTCCGGTTATGGACTTTTCAACCGCGGTCATTTCAAGACTGCACCAAAATCTGGGTACAAAAGTTCCCATAATCGGGGTCGGCGGGATTAACAGTTCAGCGGATGCGCAAATTAAATTTGAAGCGGGTGCAGCTTTGGTACAAATTTATACTGGTTTTATTTACCAAGGGCCACCTCTGATTCAAAATATCGTTAATGACCGGGTGACCTAAACCTGCGATCTGAAGCGTAGTCACTCTTTCTTGTTGGCTTTACAGCTGTTTTAATCATAGGGTTGGGTTGACGGCGTCTCTGTTCTCACAATAATATCCATGGGCACATTAAAATAATCTGCTAGCACTTTAAGTGTATCAAATTTGAGCGACTTGGTTTCTCCATTAAGATAGCGACTCAGTGTTGGCTGCGGAATTCCAGTTTCTCTCTCAAGTTCGGATTGATTAATTTGTTTGTCTTGCATCAATTTGATCAGCATAACTTTTACGGTCCTTGTAGGGTGTGAAGTCCATTTCTTCACCTCAAACTTAGACCAATATTATTAAAAAAACCAATGTGAATCTGGAAATACTAAAGAAATTGATAATTTCATTAGTATACAAAATTGCTACTGCTAGATTTTTATAGAGACTTTTTGGCTATGTGTCCTTATTCTAAATTTTGAAACAGGAATAGAATATCCTATTGAGAGCACTAAATATTTCAGTAGTGTCAGTAGTCTCTGAGATTGGTGGATGTTCTGATAAGCTATTGATTTTTTTGGGGGAAATTTCTCGATGCTACCAATAAATTACTATAAAACATTACGAATGGGTAAAAAATATCAGACTCAAAATTCACTTTCTCCGGCATTAGCTTGTGCTCTTGCATACCAATCTGAGTCCGACATAGTGTCTCAAGCGTTATTGTGGGGCTATGACAAAGCAATATTTTTTGAAGTTCAAAAGGGTTCGAGTGTTGATACCCAATGTTATGTAATGGCTGATCAGCAACATGCAGTCATTGTGTTTCGAGGTAGTGATAATATGAAAGATTGGTTGGCCAACTTTTCTGCCGTAACTGATGCTGGCCCACTTACAAAAACAAGAGTTCACGAGGGATTTCAGGATACTCTTTTTCCCGCAGTGATTAGGCTCACAGCTATTCTGGATCAATACAATTGTAAAGATAAAAAAATATGGATCACAGGGCATAGTTTAGCTGGGGCTTTGGCATCTCTTTATGCGGGTATGCTTTCTGAAAATGGTTACAATGTTTATGGTCTGTATACATTTGTCAGCCCTAGACCTGGTGATGCCGCTTTCGCCGAAGCGCTTAATGATAAAATTGAAGGTCTTCATTATCGTGTGGCGAACGCCGGAGATATTGTCCCACATCTGCCTCCGGAACCTTTTTTTAGTCATTCGGGAAAGCGAATTATTTTAAAAGACCATAAACGAGAAACAACTAAAAGATCATGGTTTCAGCAACGCGTTGAGGTGCTTAAGGAATTTATTAAAAATGTAGGCAACGCTCTTGATGTAAGTGACAATCATCGGTTAAATGATGATCAAGAAAGTTATCTACCTCGCCTTATTGAGGATCTCCAGCGGGACGTACAAAAATTAGCAGCTAAAGAAAAAGGTTTGAAATTTTAATGTTTCAAGTCTAATCGCTGAT
>DNBN01000035.1:5662-6320 GCA_003491845.1 Porticoccaceae bacterium
ATCCAATTGCTGGCGTGTAACGCTTAAAAACCATCCTTTAAATGTAATTGTTTCAACTACAACGTTTTGCTGAACAACTTGATCAGGGTCAAAACTGACAAAGATGGGCTTCTAGTTCATCAACATCCTTATCGCAATACTCGACATAGTTATTCCATCCGTCTTTAGTTGTTATTGCTGCCAAACACTCTGGACGTTTTCGTAGTGTATCGGCCAAATCAATGTCACCCTCTGCTTTTGCTAGATTTTCCTCAGCTAGGCATTTCTGGATTTTGTCTCTAGTCTTTTGAGGGTGAGCCTTATAGTATTCAGCGTCATAAACAATATTGGCATTTAGCCATAGAAATGTGCCACTGGCGGTTACAAGAGCAGTGACAATGATGGCAAGAAAAATATAACCTAGTGTTTTGACGTCTGTTACCTATTAAGTCGTTTAAGGAATACACCACCTAACATGCTGAGCTAGTGTACTTTAGGAGCAATATTTTTGGCATTACATTATCTTGTGAGCAATCAGTTCTAATCATTACTGGCAAATATTAGCAATTTTGCTACGTTTTAAAGTAGGTATTTTGCAACAGATTAGGCGATTAGAGGAGTGCATTAAGCAAATGCTGGCACCGCAAATATCCTAGACTATCCACTATCCACTATCCAC
>DNBN01000035.1:6636-7645 GCA_003491845.1 Porticoccaceae bacterium
ATCCACTATCCACTATCCACTATTATCTATGATGAAAACAGGCGTTCTCAGTGCCAATACGTGTTTGAAACTTGACTCTGATTACAACATCGTTAGACTGCGCCAATTCATGGTATTCAACCTAGAGCCGGTATCTTTGGAACCTCACAAAGACTACTATTGTTTGGTTTGTGAAGACATTTATCAGTCAGGTTATCAAAAAATGCAGTGTTGGCGGTTGGTAGGAGATCACTACAATGAGTTATGCAGTCAAAGAAATCTTTTATTCATTGCAAGGAGAGGGTGCTCATGCTGGACGCCCCGCTATATTTTGCCGGTTCACAGGATGTAATCTCTGGAGTGGAAAAGAAAAGCATCGTGCTGAGGCAATCTGCCAATTTTGTGATACAGATTTTGTCGGTACCGATGGTGATGGCGGCGGTACTTTTGTTGACGCAAAAAGTTTGGCTAGTAGGGTTCGCAGTTTTTGGCCAGAAAGTATTACTGACGATGTTCACCCCTACGTGATTTGCACTGGAGGCGAACCACTGTTGCAATTAGATGAAGCATTGGTGAGTGCCTTTCATACGGAAGGAATTGAGGTGGCAATTGAAACCAATGGAACCATTGTTGTTCCAGAGGGTATAGATTGGGTCTGTGTTAGCCCAAAATTTGGTGCTGACTTAGTCGTGGAATCTGGCAATGAAATCAAGTTGGTTTATCCGCAGAATGGCCACCAGCCGTCTGATTTTGCCAATCTACAGTTCGATTATTTCTTTTTGCAACCTATGTTTGAACACCAAGAAAATAATAATGTACAACTAACCGTAGACTATTGTTTGAAACATCCTCGATGGAGTTTGAGTCTTCAGACCCACAAATTATTAGGTTTGCAGTAGCTTGCCAGAAAACCCTTTTGACAGACTGGTTATAGATACACTTGATGAAAAATTGCCGCGCTTCCAACAGCAAAGCAGTAATATGAGAAATACTTTAACTGTGCCTTACGAACAAGTTTTATCATCCATTG
>DNBN01000035.1:7865-8068 GCA_003491845.1 Porticoccaceae bacterium
CGAACAAGTTTTATCATCCATTGACAGGCAAAAAGTCCAGTGACAAATGCTGTGAGAAATCCGGCAGCTAGAACCGCAGATTGGTCATTGCTAATGTGTAATCCACCGTCGAGCAGATCTTTAGCAACTTTGCCTAAAATAATTGGCACCGCCATTAGAAATGAAAAACTAGCGGCCTTATTACGATCTATTCCGAGTAAAAC
>DNBN01000338.1:0-1486 GCA_003491845.1 Porticoccaceae bacterium
CAGCAGCAGAAAAGACGTGGGCCGTAGTTGAGCCTATGTTAAAAGATGAACGTTACCATTTGGTGATTTTAGATGAAATCACCTACATGCTAAGTTTTAAATACCTGGATGAAGATAGGATAATTAATGCCATAAAAGCAAGACCGAAAAATCAGAGCGTTGTTTTAACAGGGCGTGGAGGCGGGAGTGCCATTAGAGGTATCGCTGATACTGTGTCTGAAGTTAAAGATATAAAACATGCCTATCACTCAGGTATAAAGGCTCGTAAGGGCGTGGACTTTTAATTGCGTAGAGTATCTGCGCAAGGTCTTACTATTTTGCTATGGGTTTCTCTACCTGTAGCGGTAATGCTGGGACTTAACGCAGGTACCGTCAACATCCCTATTGATGTAATTATTCAGCAGAGTGCTAATCTCCTCTTACAATCATCGAGCACTGATATCCATACCAATCAAATCAACACTATATTGTTTGATATTCGTTTGTCACGCATCTGTCTGGCATTTTTAATTGGAGCGATACTTGCGATAAGTGGTGCTGTTATGCAGGGGCTGTTCAGGAATCCGTTAGCTGCACCCTCACTTATTGGAGTTTCCAGCGGTGCATCAGTAGGAGCAAGTATCGTCATCGTTCTGGCAGGAACATGGTTACAAAATAATGCTTTGCTTGGGTTGTCAGTGGTTGCTGTGGGAGCCTTTGTCGGCAGTTTTTTAATAACTCTTTTAGTCTTTAGGTTATCCACTTCCACTTTAGGTACGTCAGTGACTACCATGTTACTTGCCGGAATAGCTATCAGTGCTCTGGCAGGTGCAGTTAATAGTTTACTTAGTTACTTTGCAGACAATGAAATGCTTCGACAAATCAGTATCTGGCAAATGGGGAATCTCAGCACAGCCAATTGGGCCCGCGTATCTGTTGTTGCGGTGGTAGCAGTTTTTGTACTTGTTCTCTTTCCCAGAGAAAGTAAATCTCTCAACGCATTACTATTGGGAGAATCAGAGGCACGACATTTGGGTATCGATGTTCAGCGTGTAAAGAAAAAACTAATTCTACTGACCACTCTGGGAATAGGCACAGCGGTTGCAGTTGCGGGCATGATTGGATTTGTCGGCTTAATTGTCCCGCACATGGTGCGCCTGTTAATTGGGCCTGATCATCGATGGTTATTACCAGTATCTGCATTAGCAGGAGGGATCTTGCTACTCATAGCTGACACCCTTGCTCGGGTTATTATAGCGCCAGTGGAGTTGCCTACCGGTATTTTAACAGCTATTTTGGGTGCACCATTCTTTATCATGCTGCTCATACAACAGCGTAGAGAGCTATAGTCTATGGCATTGATAGCAGATAACGTATCGCTTCACATGTCGGGATTTAACATCCTTAGAGATGTAAATATTGCAATAAATGCGGGACAGATTACCGCGATTGTAGGGCCTAATGGTGCGGGTAAATCAAGTTTCATAAAAGTACTCAGTGGTGACAT
>DNBN01000338.1:1812-2931 GCA_003491845.1 Porticoccaceae bacterium
CTGATCAAAGAGCAAAAATGGTTAGCGTATTACCCCAGCACAGCTTGCTAAATTTTCCGTTTAATGCATCCGAGGTTGTTGCTCTTGGACGTATTCCGCATCAGTCAGGAAAGGTAAGAGACACAGAAATTGTCAAAGAGGCTTTGACTACTGTGGATGCCAGTTATTTGGAAAGCCGCTTTTTTACGCAGATGTCTGGAGGTGAAAAACAGCGGGTTCAACTGGCTAGAGTATTGGCGCAAATATGGGAGCCAACGAGCATTGGAAATCAGTTTATAGTTCTTGATGAGCCAACATCCGCATTGGATCTTTCACATCAAGTACTTACCTTAAAAATTGTTTCAAAGTTGGCTGAGCGGGGTGTTGGTGTTGTCATGGTTGTGCACGATTTAAATTTGGCAGCTCGATGTGCAGATAATATTATTGTCTTTGATAAGGGCATTATAGTAGCCCAAGGAAGCCCTGATGAGGTCCTTAATGAGCAGCTTATATCGAATGTTTTTGGTATCACGCCCTTAATCTTAAAACACCCAGTCACTGGCAAACCTTTAGTGATTAACTAATGCGCTTCACTTCTAATCTTTTATCTGCCTTTTTTTGCACTCTGATGACGTCATTGCCGTTATTTGCCCAGGCTACGATCAGGGTAGTGGATGATTTAGAGAGGGAAATAGTGTTGTCAGAACCCGCGATAAAGATCATTAGTTTAGCTCCAAATATCACTGAAATACTTTTCCATATTGGTGCTGGTAGCCAAATCGTTGGCGCTGATGAATATAGTAATTATCCTGAAGCAGCAAAAAAAATTATTCGTGTAAATAATCATTCGATAGCTAATTATGAGCTTATTCTGTCTTTACAGCCGGATCTAATATTAGCTTGGCACTCAGGTAATGGCATTGAGATTATTAATCGATTGCGTGAATTAGGATTGCCAGTCTTTGTTATCGAAACAACCAAGATCGTTGAGATTCCTGATCTGTTTAAACGGTTGGGAAGAATTACTGGTAATGATGCGCAAAGCATTCAGGTTGCATCTGAGTTTTCAGACAAGTTAGGTAATCTTCAATCACTTTATGTGGACAAAAAGAAAGTGAAAACGTTTTATCAGATTTGGGA
>DNBN01000221.1:0-787 GCA_003491845.1 Porticoccaceae bacterium
TTTCGAGTAAATAAGAATGGCATTAAGTTTGATACCAATTTGGTTGTTACTGGTGATATGACCGCCGACAAAGCGAAAGTCGCTAACTGGAATCTAGATATATCCAGAGGCATTGATCCTCGTCCAAAGAAACGAGAAAACTTGAATAAACCTAGCTTTAGATATTGCATGGATGAGTACCTTAAAAAGAAACTCACCGACCTAACTAATGACAAGAACAAAAAGCAATGGCGTTCCACTCTAGAAACCCATATATGTCCATCTATTGGAAATAAGTCGATTGATGAAATCACCTCTTCAGATATTATCGAGGCTATTCGCCCTCTGTGGGATACTAAACGGGCTGAGACGGGCCGCAGGACGCTCCAGCGAACGGCTGCGGTCTTTGGTTGGGCCATGGCTCATGGCTATAGATCAACCGCTAATCCGGCAACCTGGCAAGGAAATATAGAACATGTCCTTGCACGCCCAAGCAGCGTAAAGAAACCGAAGCCCTTTGAGTCACTACCTTACCTTGAGCTTCCCGAGTTCTATGCAAAGCTTCATGCCATAAATTCAGTCCAATCACTCGCGCTAAGGTTTATTATCCTAACAATTGGCTCAAGAATTGGGGTTGCCAAATCGGCTACATGGAGTGAGATCGATTTGGATCAAGGTATTTGGCGAGTCACTGAAGACAGGATGAAAACCGATAAGCTTAATACCCCCATTACCGTACATGTCGAGAGAGTTCTAAGATTGGCTAAAGCCTTTGATAAAGGATGTGGATTTATTTTTCCGTCCCCTC
>DNBN01000221.1:1088-3093 GCA_003491845.1 Porticoccaceae bacterium
TTACTGTCTTTATCACCCAAGCACATCACAACACATGGGTTCAGAGGGACATTTAAAACCTGGGCTGAAGAAACGACCTATGGCTACTCAAACAATGTAATAGAGGCCTGCCAGGCTCACAAAGTGGGCAATAAAATCGAACAACATTACTTTAAAGGCGATTTTATGGAAAAAAGGCGCAAATTAATGCACGAGTGGGGCCAATTCGTGGAGAGCGCACTATGAGCATCTCAATCACTGGAATGATCGACCTAATCCAAGAATGTAGACAAAGACACAACGATTTTGAAAAAAAACTCAGTTACAAGACAATAACTGACATTTGCATTCATATTAGGATGCCATTCCTGATAGATCCACTGACTAAGACTGGTCGTCCAAAAAAAGGAGCGTACAACCGTCAACAAGCCTTAGATCATCTTAGGTCTTTTGGTTCAGCCTCTGGCGAATTTTATCTCGCAGAGTTTATAGAACCGACAGTGATCGAAACTATTAAACTCAAGAACATACGGGCGCGATGGATTCATGAACTGATTGAGAAAGGCCTAGATAAAAATGCAGCCATAGCTCACGTGGTGCGAAAATGGGATGTTGCTCCCACCTCCCCTCCTCTTGATAGGCGAAATATTAAACGAGAATATGATAGTTGGTTAGATAAACAAAATTCCGCAGACGATCAAAACTAAGCGACCCACACCCCTCCAAACTTAATGCCTTTTTAATTAACTTCGCTAAAGTCATATGTCTAATCACATGCTTTAAGGAGTTCAAATGAATAAGGCTACCTCATCAACCCGTTATCTCGAAATGGTATTGGCGCTCCCCTTAGCCAACAGACTGATCAATGCTAAAGAGATAGCAATCCGCACTGGCAAGTCGATACCATGGATCTATCATGAAGAAAAAGCCGGTCGCTTTCCAAAGCGCATCCGAATTGGTACTCGAGGAGTTGCATGGAGAGGTTGTGAGGTTCAGCTTTGGCTGGACCAATGCACGACTACCTCATAAATCTGATAAGAGTGTCAGATTCTATGACTGTTACACACTTGCGGTATATTAAATACACCACCGGACACTATGGACCGGGCAAACACCCTGGAGTTACTCTCCAGTTTATTTGTGATCACTCTGGTGATGACTATCATGTAATTTTTAACGTAAGCCTCAAAAGAAAGAGAAGCGCTGGGAAGTATGAAAAAGGAGCCTCTCTTCCTGAGAAGCATTTTTCAGTAGGCCCCAAAAGTAGCTTTGTAGCTATGTGGCGATCAACACAGATTCCACTTCCGAGAAGTCTAACAGCTTTTCATGACTGCATGGGAAAGCTGAAATCGATCTCATTTAAGGCTGAAACTTCAAAGGGCAATAGATTAAATGCAGCATCGCTCAAACCCATGATCTGTCCTGACAACTCTCCGATAAATCCCCGACAAATTCCTGATAAAAGCCTGACAACCATCCCTGATAAGGATATTCCTCAAACCCCCAAGGAGCCTAAAAAAGAGAGTATTTCTACTACATGTCCAAACAACTGCGTAATAAGTAAACAAGTAAGTGAGTATACAAGTAATCATATTGCCCCTGTAGATGAAACTGAGAGAGTACAGAACCAAACTTATGATGAGTGGTTGGCTGAATATCAACAACAATGGATATTAGAGTGTGATGAGTTGTTTTAGCAATACGTACAAGCATCTGTTAAGTGACAAAGAGAGTATGTATTAGTGACATTAATACTGCATTGAGGAGTCTACAGAGGTATTTATAGAGAATTGGTTAAGATATCCAGAGATTGCGTGTTCATTCCAGATTGAGACCCACTACAGTAAGATCCCAATGAAAACAAGAAATACTCCAACTCTATTGTCGCTGGCTGCTGTTTATCTCGGCGTTTGGGCTAGCGGCCTCGATCAGAAAAATATTTAATGTAGAGTAAAGATACAGGCGACTAAGCCTGCTCAACTGATACTGCTTTTTCTAAAACAGTTCTCTCTGCTAAAACGGTTAT
>DNBN01000221.1:3369-5297 GCA_003491845.1 Porticoccaceae bacterium
TCCTTTTTTAGCGGCTCTCTTACAAACTCCGGCATAGGCTGCGCGCTGACCAACACCCTCTGAGATAAGTGATCTCTATCCAATATTGACGATCTATTGAGCCCTTCACTGATAATAAGTTGTCGAGCAAAATTTATATGCAACGAAAAATAAGCCGAGAAGTCTTCAAGACTATGCCAATTATTACACCACTCAAGGTACAGCTCTCGATTACTCAAGATTAAATCTCTAAAATACAATGGCCAAGCATAACCACCAGCGCCCTCTGATTCGCCGGCATCCAAGTCAAGTTCGACAGATTTAGCATCCACCGACAATATCTGTTCTCACGCCGCTGGATGCACATCATAGACTTCCTATACGGCACTGAGACGCTTGGCGGTGTAGTCTGCATCCGGATAGCCTGCACTACCGGCGTTTGCCCAAATAAGTACCTCTCAGCTTTTGTCCGTTAAACTCTGGATATTGACAGGGAACATGACGACACGTTTCTCACTGGTTTTAATTTGCGAGGGAATCCCGATTAGCACTTAATTCTCCTAAATGACAAGGTTAACCAAAGTTCCATTTTAACGGCCGAATCATAGATCAAACGATTGGTCCGCTAATTTGCAAGAAGGTTTAAATGCTCGCAAGTTCGGTAGCACGTACTCAATTTTCGATAAGGGTACTCCCAACCAAAGCGCAAGCTTGGCGAAGTATTGATCGTTAGAGGTAGTCGGTGCATAAACCCCATTGCCGATATTTAATGGATTTAGCGATGACAATTTAGGATAACGGCCATACACTTGGCCACCTCGTATGCCGCCCCCCATTACAATTTGATGACCGCCCCAACCATGATCTGAACCAGATCCATTTGATGTAAGCGAACGACCAAACTCTGAAACAGTAAATGTTATAACAGACTCAAATAACCCCAAGTCACTAAGCGCATTGCGAAAAGATAGGAGACCTTGACTCAAGACAGACAACATCATGGCCTGATTTTTAAGTAACTGGTGATGATGGTCCCACCCACTAAAACTCACATAAAAAATTTGCCGAACTGGTTTTGTAGGATCTTGCTCTGAAATGATATGTGCCACCCTTGAAAGCTGCTGAGAAAGATAATCTTGCCCGGATTCTAGCCGTGAATCTGAATACTTTTCTCGCTCGACATAGGCTCCAAAACCGGTTTTTGTACCTATATTTAACTCAGTCTCTGGCCAGCTCGACGAAGCGCCATGGGCAGTGCAATATCCCTCCTTGGCTAACTGGCTAATGACATAATCGAAATCAACACCAACAGAATGCCCTGAGATCGATGAATGCATATTTGAGAATTGGCAGATGTACGGCAGAGTCTTGGTACCCAGCTGAAATAGGTTAGCACCAGACATTGACACACTTATTGGACTATCGGTACTTGGGAAAAAATGCTGTAATAAATCGGCAGCACGACCACCCCAACCTGATGATGATTGCAGATGTGATGAGCCTGCTTGCCAGCCATATATCTGGCCATTATGTGACAATAACTGTTCAGGTCCGATATTGAGACTCGACTTAAGCTCGGCTCGACTAAGAGGTCTATCGAGAGCACCAACATTTGCTAAAAAGGCAACATCGCCTTTATCATAAAGCTCTTGAATCTCAGGCATGCCTGAATGGACGCTAAAGGAACTGGCGGTGACACCTCGGTTAGTCAAGTCAATTAAATTGCTCCGATCTAATGCCAGATTGCCTCGAGCATTAGCGTAAGCTGCATACTGAACCTCATCACTTGGAACCAGCATATTGAACGAATCGTTACCACCAGCCAAGTTAATACAGACTAAGGCACGATAACCAGAGTCCTCAGACAACAACCTATCTCCTGCAGTCAGAGGAGATGCCAGTAGCGATGCACCGATTGCACCACCGTTAATCATAAATTGACGCCTTGT
>DNBN01000140.1:0-369 GCA_003491845.1 Porticoccaceae bacterium
TGGAAACACCTCATTTTGAATTGTTTTTAATTGACCTGCTGTCGCAAGATTTAACTCTCCATTAGTATTACCGTCTACAAACATCTCAGCGGCAATAGAGTCAATTCGCGTAGCAAGAGAACCACCCTCTGTAACCTCAGTTTTAAGTTCAGTAAATGCTTCTGCGCTGGCGAGCCTAGATGTACCGTCACTGTTAAATACTTCGGTAAACAAACCATCGATTCTAGATGCTGATGCATTTGATGAGCCAAACACCTCAGTTTCAAGTACAGACAACGCACCGGCAGATGCTAATGCAACAGTGCCGTCTGCGTTAAAAACCTGACTTACTAAGTTGTCAATCCGCGAAGCGGCGGCTGTGGGGGGATC
>DNBN01000140.1:681-9027 GCA_003491845.1 Porticoccaceae bacterium
CTTCCGTAAACTTCGGTATTGAGAACCGACACTGCATCTGATGTAGCCGTCATTCCAGTATTAGGATCATTAACGGTAGAAGAGAGACTGTCAATGCGTGAAGTCGTTGCACCAGAAGGCGTAACCCCGCCTCCCCAAACCTCAGCTTGAAGTGAATTTACAGCAGTGTTAGATGCTAAAACCGTGTTTCCTGAGGAATCAAAAACCGCATTGTTGAGTGACGTTACAGACGCTTGGACGCTTTTAACAAGACTCGCGTTATCACCATCATAGATAGCCTCAACATCGCTTGTTAGGGAGCTTAGTGCGCTTCCTGTCGCAAGCCTTGCTGTGCCATTAGCATTAAATACTTCGCCTTCGAGATCTGAAACGTCTGACTGAACTGATTTAACAACGCTAGGATTAGTACCATTATAAATAGCACTTACATCACTGCTAACCCCCGCTAATGCTGTTCCGGTAGCCAGCCTAGCCGTACCGTCTGTGTTAAATACCTCTCCTTCCAAAGAAGTTACGTCAGCCTGAACGGTCTTAACAACGCTGGGATTAGCGCCGTCATAGATAGCCGTTACGCTAGTGCTAACACCCGCCAACGCTGATCCGGTGGCTAATCTAGCTGTACCGTCTACATTGAACACCTCACCCTCTAAAGAGGTTATGTCAGTTTGAACGGTCTTAACAACACTGGGGTTAGTGCCATCATAAATAGCACTTATATCACTGCTAACACCAGCTAACGCTGTTCCAGTAGCTAATCTCGCCGTGCCATTAGCGTTAAAGACCTCTCCTTCCAAAGAAGTTACGTCAGTTTGTACTGTTTTAACGACACTGGCATTAGTTCCGTCATAGATTGCAGTTACTGAACTTGATACTCCTGACAACGCTGATCCAGTAGCCAACCTCGCTGTTCCGTCTGCATTAAATACCTGACCTTCAAGATCTGTAATGTCTGACTGCACACTTGTTATCGTATTACCTTGACTAGTGACTGTACTGCTAAGAGTCCCTAGTGCTGACGAGGTTGCCAGTTCCAAGTTTCCTGAGGAATCATAGACTGAATTATTTAAAGCCGTAACATCAGCAGATATAGAGGTTATTGAATTACCTTGAGCAACCACTGTGGTATCAAGCACACCTAATGCGCTAGCTGTTGCTAACCTTGCGGTGCTATCTCCGTTAAAAACTTGCGCGTTTAAACTTGTTATAGAGTTCTGGTTTGATGCAATTCTTGGGTCTTCAATGCTGACCCAGTTTGATCCGTCATAGTAGTACGGAGCCATATTATCATCGGAATCATACCACCTAGAATTAGTTGATATGGTTCCGGTAGGCTCAGACGTTTGGACATAAACGCTAGATACCCCTGTTGTTAGATCTGAAACGCTGGATTGCAAATTACTTACTGACGTATTTAAAGACGAAACACTTGACTGAAGCGTTGAAACACCTGTATCAATGCCGCTGATTCGGGTTACTAAATTGTCACCAGTGTAACTGGATGCATATCCAGTATACGTTTCTAAAGAATTAATCGTGCCAGACAAGGATGGTATGGTTGCAATAGGCGTTGATAAGCTAGTCGCTAACTGACTGCTTGTAATACTGCCAGCCAAAGTTGTTAGCAACAAACCTACGTCTGGAGCGGTTGTTCCGTTTGTTCCGGTTGAGGAGTTATATGGCCCATACACCCCATTTTGATTTACGCCTCTAACCCAATACCAGTAACTTTTATCGCCGCCGACATTATCAGAATATAGCGATGTAAAACCGTACACGCTTGCAACTAAAGTAGCGTCTGCGATGCTATCAGATGTATGCCGATATATCTCTACAGCAGAATGACCGTAGTACTGTTGCATGTCCCAGTTCAATAGAATGCTTTGAAATGCACCATTTGCTGTTAAGTTAGTTGGTGCTGGGGGAATACCAATGTCTGGCAACCAAGGGTCTGGAGTAATGCCGCCAGATGATCCGTTAAATACACCAGACCCAGCGGCTAATTTAGCAATACCTGAATCTAGCAAGTCTCTAAAAGTTACTGCCTTATCAAGATCGTCACCTCTTAAACCGCAAATGACATCAAGGTTTTCTTTGAGGGACTCACCAAATCTGCGCTCTTGTCCACTCCAGTCAGAGGGAACCATCATGTTAGATGTTTTACCCACCAATCTCCTCCACTGATTCGTATATACAGAATTCATTGACCGGAACTGCGCCACTTATTTCTATCTCGAACTCTTTTGCTTTATATCCTGAAGGAAGTCTAAATACGTCTGCATTAGCTACAGTTTGGGTGTGCTTAAGAGCGCCATCAGCATAAAGCTTGAAGGTAGGTGTTGAGGAGTAACTGTCACAGTCTACTTTAGCCACTGCTGGGTTAATGGGCTTAGGGGTGTAGAATTTTTTTGTCCGCCAAACAAAATTTAGGTCAGATCCTGACGCAAATTTAACGACTGAACCTGAAATCACTAAATATAAGATATCATTTTCAAGATCATTAAATCCCGCAGTAGCATGGAAGTCCAAGCTAACAAAGCTGTTTTTACCGCCTCTAGGGTCAAGAATAAAACCTTTGTTTTCAGATCCTGTTGAATAAAACCCAACGTAATGACCTTCCCAATAAAAGCCTACAACACTTGATGGAACGTAAGCTTGCCACTGATCTCTTGTTAATATTCCTTCTGTCACTAACTGAAAGCCTCGCTCACCGCCCATGACAAGACCGTCAGGAGATGCGTAGATAACATACTCACCCATGTCCACTACGCTTCTTTTGCTAACACAAGAATGGGTACTATCTACCTCTTGCATTGACATTGCCGCAGGACTTAAACCCTGTACGACAGCAGGTTTTTCTTTAGTCAAAACTAAAAGCCCAGAAGGCATAGGAGCAATAGCAACTACATCGCTTTTCATCGTTAGCTTGTAATCATTAGGAAAGGCGTGTGGCTGAAATGCTTCAGAGAAGCAAACGGTCTGCCCTGCAAAACCTGCCAAAATTCCGTTGGGCATAGAAACAAGACCCTGCAATGCACCATCAACGTGATCAGCAGAAACCTCATCAGGGGGTGCTGTATAAGATATGGTTGGTATTGCTTCGCCTAGCTCTGATTCTTTTTTGCTGTCATCGGTTGTTGTAGTGTTAATATCAACATCTTTTACAAACCTGTAAGTACCTGAGGTATCCGTTCTATAAAGTCTGCGACTGACAATGTTGTAACCGCCGCTAGCACCAGCAGGAAATGTAAGAGTCGCGGTCTGGTCGGAATAGACCTCAACAATATTTGAGGCTTGAGGAACGCTGTTTGAGCCTTCTTCTCCGTAAGCAGTAACGTATGTGTACAAATATGACATTGTGACCGGAACTTCTTCATCTACCTTAGTTGAGGTGGATGGAGTTAGTGCAACCGATGTAATGCTTGCAGGGGTCGGCAAACCCAGCCTGTAATAAGTGTCATTGCCAACTACTTGCGCTGAAGTTACGCGAGGATATCCGGCTGATCCGCCTATGCCGGTAACATACAGTCTCTCATGTGGATCTTCGGCAATTGGTGAGCGAACAATATTTAAATCATCGTTACTGCCAATCCATATTGCGCTACTGTATCTAAATAGGGTTTTGGTTGCGGCTGAGATCGAATAAGACGCGACAGGCGTAACCGTTGCTGAGGCATTGCCCTTCAGTGGCTCAATACGACCTGAGTCTAATTTTGTGTTTTGCGCGACCTGTGCCATGTCATTTGGCAATAGTCGGGCATAAACTTTAGGCGCAATCCCTGAGAATGTATTAAGTGTAAAGCCTGTCATTTTCCAACCCCTTTTATTCGCTCTAGGCTACGGCTACCGGAGAGACCTAACATCCCCAAAAGAAGCGGCATAAGAGTCCCCGCATCAGCTTGGGGAATTACAACGCCAAAACCAGCCGCTACAGGTGACACAAGGAAATTAATTGCCATGCCTAGCACTGCAACGTAACCGCATAACGGTCTCCAAGAACTCTGAAACCAGCTTCCCTGCGCGTCCGCTTTATTAAGTTCTATTTGAGCAACAGCAAGCTCTTGAGCATGCTTCTCCGAAATGGTGGATAGCTCAAAGGCTATTCGTTGCTTCTCTGTTGCATCAGGAATATATTTATCCAAGAGTCCTGTAACAGGTTCGATTAACGCCGACAAAATACTCATCTAGTTCTCCTACTCACTTAAAACTCTATCAACGCTTGCCCTAATGTGACGTATGTTCTCGTCAATTCTTGCAAGGGACACTGCTTGTGACTGCACGTTGTTTTCTAGGGTTGAAAGTCGTTCATTATGCTCTGTGACTTTAAGTCGATTGGCTTCAATATTTGAATCTAGTTCAGCGACAAACCACACCAATGACACTGTCTGCAATAGGATTGCTAACAGAAACGAAATTGGAACCGTTTTCGATAAATGCCACTGGTCGTCTTCGCTGGTCATAAGATTATCCTTTATTTTTGATTAAGCGGAACGGTTGTTGCCGCCCGCAAAACGACAATGCAACTTGCAATAATGCAACCTGCCACTGCCTGACCCATCGGGGATACTGGTAAAAAACCCACGTATCCTTGTAGAATGCTCAACACACCCAAGGCTAGGGAAAAGCGTACTGTTTTGCTTTTAAGTGCTTGTTTAATTTGTTCCATTAGTTACTTTCCTTCTGTAATTTTATAATTTAGCCAAAACCCTTTTCGGTTCGGATGGTTTCAGCCGATATTTGATTAATTGAAAGAGTAGGATCAGTAGTTAATCCGCTTAACCAGTTAGTAGCAGTACTAGGTAGAAGCCCGATGTTTTCCATTCCAGCACGAGAGTTCTGCTCAAACCAATAGACTTCATTGGTGTCTGTTATAGCCCCTCCAATAGTTCCTTCATAAGAACCTCCAAGAGTTTTGGCGTAGTCTAACCAAGCCTCACATTTTGTTAAAAATGCAGTTCTTTGATCGCTTGTTAAATCTACTAAAGTAATTCCTGTTGTCCAACTATCTCCTAGATTCGCCAACAATTTATCGTTTCCAGCTTCCGTACAACCAAGAGTTCTAACAATAGAATACTCGCCATCACACATAGTAAAGGTGCACCAAGCTTCAACAGCATGGTCAACACTAAGCTCTACAAAACAATCGTAGTTTTCTACGTGGGGTACTAGGTCTCTTTCAGCATCTGTGTTTGGGAGTATTTTAAGAGTAGCCGCACAAGTAAAATTATCTATAGGTTTTAAATATGTAGTTGCAGTATTTGTAGAAGCAGTCCATGAGGTGGTATTAGCTTCTGCTAAAGGGGGTAGCAACCAACCAAGCGTACCTGCTTTAACTCGCGTAGCCCATTTATGAGTTTCAAGTTGAGCACTCTCTACTGTATTTCCTACATATATATAAGCAGATGAGGGCGGCAGAAATAAGTTAGTAATTCCATTTACCACTACGTCAGGCTCAAAAGAGTCTATAACACCAGTTACATAATCTATTTCTTTAGAAGTTCCTCTTGGCAGATACCCACAAACAGGAACTTGATACTCTAGACCTTCGTCGGAGGTGAGTGTAGTTTCTTCAGCCCCTGTTATAAGTTTAGCAATATGCCCTTCGTCAGCAAACATAGGGACTAAGTAGTCAAATGTGGTAGGCAATCCTATTAATAATATTTTCATTTAAAGTGCCTTACGAAAACGTACATGTTATTGCCCCTGCCCCTAAGTTTGAACCTGTCCACTCAGAAGGCCACTGCAAACTGATATAACCACTTCCGTAAGTTTGTACACTGCACGTACTACGCTCTAAAGTAACACTTCCTACCATATATCTACTTATAACGAGCTTAGTCCACCATGTAGTGTTTGACGCAACACCTGATGCATGAGTAGCGTAGAATATGTACTTGTTTACCGCGCTACTAAATTTCATATTTGTTATTGTTAAAGTCTTGTTCCAGTCAGAAGACCCTGACGCCATCGTACCCACGCTCGGACTACTATTATGAACACCATAGTGGTATGAGCCTTTTGCCCCCGAATGTGTAGCACCTGTAAAAGTAAACACTCTATCCGTGGCAGAAGCTCCGTGCCACTCATTGAAACTCATCTGAGCGCCCGAACTTTTACCAATCAATCCACGAACATCTGAGTCGTTCAAAGACACTTGGGTGCCCGAAGTCCCACTAACTTCAGTGTGCATCTGATTAAGACTAATTGCGCCTGATGTGGGAAGTCCCATCTATATGTTCCTATACTGGTGCTTCTTCGGTTTCTTCTTCAGTTGCCCAAGGCATAGCAGATTCGGATACAGGCGTTATTTTCTCGTTAATTTGCTTTAGTATCTGAGCGTTAACATGCTCTTCATAACCATCAACGACTACGGCTTGAATCCACGCAAGTACATTTGCTTCTGTTAAGTCTTCAAAGGCTGTAAAGGACTCTACATCTGCTGAACTTAAAGGGGTTGCTCCGCTAAATTCTCCAGTTTCAGATGAAACAGAGTCCGTTCCAATCTTCTTCCAGTATGTTTGTACAACTGCATCAGCATTACTGCCCTCAGTTTTTGTTTTAAGGGAAGTAATTTCCCATGTATAAGCTATTGCCATTCTTATTTCTCCTTCTGAGAAAGTTGAGTTTTGAGGTCATCGACCTCGGATTTAAGTTCTTTGATTGCTTCAACAAGGACGCCAACCATTTTTCCATAATCTACAGAGAGCGTTTCTTCTGTGTTATCAGGGCCAGTGTTAGAGTGTACAAGCTCTGGTAAGACGTCTTGCACCTCTTGAGCAATAACACCAATGCAACGCCTTCCGTCTTCTTGATCTTTTCTAACATAATAAACACCCCTTAAAGCATTTACTTTGTCTAAAGCCGCATCAATAGTGACAACATCTTTCTTCAGCTTTGCATCAGAATAGGCTGTGATATTGCCTTGGGCTACTAATCCTGCGCCACATTGCACATCACTTGTCGTGTACCAAGATAGGTATACGTTAAATCCAGCCTTACCGTCTAAGTGTAAATTTCCATTCGTTGAGGCTACTGATGCATATGAACCGTCTCTTCCGTTTCCTCCCACATACAAATACTCGTTCCAACTAGTGTTAGGGCCGAATAACATTCCGCCACGCATTCTGCTACCGTTATTTGATGTGCTAGCAGGATTTACATAATAGGCGGTGTTATTGCTGTCGTACACGACAGGTGTTCTAAGGTCAGCGACGGCGGTTACATTGCCATTGCTTGCAATAGATAATCGCTCTGTACTATTAGTAAATAACCCAAGCCCTTGGTATCCTGACATGATGACCTTCGATGGCTTGAAGGTAACCCCATACTGCTGAGTTGCGATTCCATCGTATGTGAATGTGTCCGCTAAGTTATAACCAACCGAACTTTGCCCAACTTGGACACCGCCAGACGCTATAATTTTTCCTGCAACATTTAAACTGGTTCCAGTACTAGAAGGGTCTACATAATAGGCGGTGTTATCGCGGTCATAATACAAAGAGGCTTTATGCCATGACGTACTTTCAATTGTCCCTGCGGCCTTAGCCTCATTACCGTTTCCATTAGACGGTGCATTACCTAAAAAACAGGTTCCATATATCCAGTTTGTGGTGTTGTTGGTTGTTATTCCGTTTGGAAAAAATGCAGAGTCAGAGGTGTTCCACGGATTAGATGTGGACTTGAATCCTGCTTTTGAGTCAGTAAGTCCCTGACCTTTGAAAGATGTAGATGTACTAGCAGGGTCTGCATAATAGGCGGTGTTGTTGTAATCGTAGAAAAGTGTGCCTCGAACATCGTTACTAAATACGCCTCTACTAGATATAGCGCATTGAAAAACGCCATTGTTAATGACTAAAAGACCGTGATCACTGAGATGGTTGGCTCCACCTGTAGACCCTGCGTTTGGATGCGACCAAGCCAGTCCATACAAGTTACCAGAAGTGCTTCCGTTAGCGGGAAGACGATAAGCCGCTCCCATTGACCAAACGTGTTGCAAAACAGTGGAACTATAAACACCGACTACGCCTTTACCATACTGCTGATCGATTAGTACATCGCCGTTAATTCTGACTGAGGTAGTAGAGGAAGACCCATCAAAATAGAATCCGGTGTTATTGCTGTCGTAGAAGATGGGTGCGCGAGAAGAAATTTTTGAGTAACTATTACCAATATTTGTTACCCAAAACTTTTTCTTTGCAACAGTATCAATTCCACCCTGCCAAACGGTAAAGTGATCCATTGCATTTTCAGTAGCCGAATCTCCCCCATCGGTGTTTAGAATAATGTGGGTTCCGCCCTTTGCTTCTAGTCCTACCCAGTGCTTGTTAGTAGTTGAAGTGTATCCAGCAG
>DNBN01000293.1 GCA_003491845.1 Porticoccaceae bacterium
AAATGTAGCAGAACAAGTTATTACTTTTTTCTTGAGTAGTTTTCCAAGTCTATTTGCCGTTGCGATCTATTTATTATTGGTGCCTGTGTTGGTATTCTTTATGTTGAGCGATCGGGCAAAGTTAATTGAATTTGTCGGCGGCTTACTGCCAGCTAATAGGCCAGTAATGAGCACCATAATGACTGAAATGAATATTCAATTTGCTAACTACGTTCGAGGGAAGGCGATTGAAATTTTAATAGTAGGTGCTTTGTCATTTAGTGCTTTTCTAATTATGGGTTTAAACTATGCCGCTTTATTAGCGTTGCTAGTTGGTCTCTCGGTGCTAATTCCTTATATAGGAGCAACGGTTGTTACCCTGCCGGTGTTGCTTATAGGCTTCATGCAGTGGGGTTATTCGCCAGACTTTTTCTGGCTATTTGTGGTCTATGGTGCAATCCAATTTTTTGACGGTAATGTTTTGGTGCCTTTGTTATTTTCAGAAGTTGTTAATTTACATCCTATTGCTATTATCATGGCTGTTTTATTGTTCGGCGGCATATGGGGTTTTTGGGGCGTGTTCTTCGCTATTCCATTGGCGACATTGGTAAAGGCGGTTTTTAATGCTTGGCCAGATGAGGCATATATGATTTTGGATGATTCAGCGAAATAAATTGTTTATTTATTGAGAGGCTTTCATTATTTCAGCGTATACCATTTGCATAGTTTGCGTTATACAGGGCCTTGTTTATGATTGAAATCACTGAAAAAGCAGATAAAACAATAATTAGGCTTGAACCCAATCGATCCGCTAGTTGGCACGAAACCAGAGTGGCAATTTTAGCGCTATCTGGTTTCATGCTGCTCATAGGAACCGGTTGGCTTATTGCCGGTGTGTGGATGATTATGCCATTTGTTTTTTTGGATATTATGGTGTTTTCCTATTTTTTTTATAGAGTATGTGAGGCCACTTATCAACAGCAGATTATCGTTGTCGAAAAAGATAGAGTATGTTTGCGCTCTGGAATTCATCGTTTGGGTAGAACTAAAACCTTTTCTCGTCCCTGTTATTTGATTTCGCACAAACGCAAGTCACGAGGTCATCTAAAGGCGTTTTCACTCACCGATGATACTGAAATCCAAGCAGTAGGTTATTTTTTGAACGAAGATGATTTAAAAAATCTTCGCGATGGACTTATCCATAGTGGATGCATAGAGCTTGATAGTCAGTGGTGGGTTCCGGAGAAAAAAAGTTCTTTTTACTAAAAATTAAAGGCAGCTGAAGGATGTTGTATGGATCAGTTGCGTTGAGTATAGCTGTAGTTTTTTTTGCTAAATTATTTCCCTGAGCTAGATTTTATTGTGTTAATTAGCATATTTTGTAGTTTAACTATTTAAATTTTATTTGCTAAAAATTAAATTTGCATGTAAATCATAGGGTTAAAAAAATTACAAATTAGCCCGCTTTTTTTAGGGCTTTTTTGTTGCCCATTTTGTAGTTATACTACATTTGTACATTTTGCCCTAAATCTGGCTTTTAATCGATGTTTCCCAAAGAGAAACTGTCAGTTAAAAAACACAAATAACCTCTGAACTGGACCTCCATTATGGATGATTTTGATCCCATCGAAACAAAAGAATGGCTTGATGCACTAGACTCGATCTCAAGAGTACATGGGGAGGGTAGAGCAAGTTATATTTTGCACCAGTTAAATGCTCGCGCGAGTGAATCGGGAATTAAGCTACCTCAGTCGGTGACTATCGCATTTTGCAATACTATTCCCGCGGTGAGAGAAAAAGTTATGCCGGGCGACTTGTTTATGGAGCGCCGTATTCGATCACTCGTGCGTTGGAACGCGCTGGCAATGGTTATGCGCGCTAATAGTCAAAGTGAAGGTATTGGTGGCCATATTGCTAGTTTTTCATCGGCAGCAACTCTTTATGATGTTGGGTTTAATTATTTCTTTCGAGGCCCTGAGGGCAGCGACTTAGGTGATCTGATATTTTTCCAGGGGCATAGCTCGCCTGGAATGTATGCACGATCCTTTTTAGAAGGTCGTTTATCTATTGAGCAATTAGATAAATTTCGTCGTGAAGTCGATGGTAGCGGTTTGTCCTCTTATCCCCACCCTTGGTTGATGCCAGAATACTGGCAGTTTCCGACAGTTTCGATGGGTCTTGGGCCAATACAGGCGATTTATCAGGCGCATGTTATGCGATATTTGTCTGCTCGAGGATTGTCCCCCCGGGGAAATAGAAAGGTGTGGGCATTTTTAGGTGATGGTGAGTGTGATGAACCAGAAACCTTGGGCGCTATATCCTTGGCGGGTCGCGAGGGTCTTGAAAACCTTATTTTTGTTATCAACTGCAATCTGCAGAGGCTGGATGGCCCGGTCCGTGGTAATGGCAAAATTATTCAAGAGCTTGAAGGTGTGTTTCGTGGGGCTGGCTGGAACGTAATTAAAGTTATCTGGGGAAGGCATTGGGATGCGCTACTAGAAAGAGATAAAAGCGGGTTGTTGTTACAGCGGATGAATGAGGTCTGTGACGGCGAGCTGCAAAATTATAAATATAATGGTGGCGCCTATACTAGGGAGCATTTCTTTGGAAAATATCCAGAGCTTCTTGAGTTGGTTAAAGATATGACGGACGACCAAATCATGGGATTAAATCGAGGCGGCCATGATCCCTATAAGGTCTACGCAGCATACTCTGAAGCTATGGAGAACAAAGGAACACCCACCGTCATACTCGCTCATACGGTGAAGGGTTATGGGCTAGGGGATGGGGGTCAGGCAGCAAATGACACCCATTCGGTGAAGAAGTTAGACGTGGAGAATCTTAAAATATTTAGAGATCGTTTTGGTATCCCTATCTCAGACGACCAACTAGAAACAGTGCCTTATTACCGTCCTGCTGAGGACAGTCCTGAAATGCTTTATATGAAGAATCGTCGAGATAATTTAGGAGGCTCTTTGCCGGCACGTAGATCTGATTTTGACGCGTTGTCAGTGCCGTCTCTAAAGTCTTTTGACAAGCAGTTAGCTAGCAGCGGTTCTAGAGAATTTTCATCAACTATGGCGTTCGTTCGGGTCTTATCTAGTTTGGTGAAAGACAAGGATATCGGCGAGTATGTGGTGCCTATTGTGCCAGATGAGGCAAGAACGTTTGGTATGGAAGGAATGTTCAGACAGTTAGGTATCTATACCTCAGCCGGTCAAAAGTATGTTCCTCATGACCGTGAACAGATCATGTATTACAAAGAAGATAAAAAGGGCGTTATTTTAGAGGAAGGAATCAATGAAGCAGGCGCTATGTCTGCATGGCTTGCGCTAGCTACTTCATATAGCACCAGTTCAAGACCGATGATTCCGTTTTATATCTTCTATTCTATGTTCGGCTTTCAACGAATTGGTGACTTGGCATGGGCCTCTGGTGATAGTCAGGCAAGAGGATTCTTAATTGGCGCAACTGCAGGACGAACCACCCTTAATGGTGAAGGGTTGCAGCATCAGGATGGGCATAGTTTGATATTGGCAAATACAATTCCAAACTGTAAAAGCTATGATGCTACCTACAGTTATGAGTTAGCAGTGATCATTCAAGATGGGCTCAAATGCATGTTTGAGGAAAAACAAAATTGCTTTTATTATCTGACCACTATGAACGAAAATTATACACACCCAGCAATGCCCAAAGGTGCTGAGGATGGAATCATCAAAGGTATGTATCAGTTACTCCCATGCTCTAAGCCGAAATCCAAGCAACATAAGGTAACCTTAATGGGTGCTGGTACTATTTTGAATGAAGTTGTAGCGGCAGCGGCGCTTTTGAAAGAAACCTTTAGTGTGGAAGCCGATATTTGGAGTCTTACCAGTGTCAATGAGCTTGTGCGGGAAGGTCAAGCAGTTGATCGTTGGAATCTATTACATCCCACTGAGGCTCCAAAACGTAGCTACATTGAGCACCAATTGGCAGGTTTGGATAACCCGGTGGTCATTGCGACTGATTACATGAAAGCTTATGCTGAGCAGCTGCGACGTTATATCCCAGCACCTATGCATGTGTTGGGAACCGATGGCTTTGGTCGTAGTGATAGTCGTGAAACCTTACGGAAATTCTTTGAAGTAGATCGCTTTTTTATCGTTGTATCAGCCCTAAAGGGATTAGCTGATACTGGTATTATTGATACTGCAGTGGTTGCCGAGGCAATAACGCAGTATGGAATCGATCCAGAGAAAGCCAATCCTCTTTATATGTAAATATTATTTGTGGATAGAGCTCTGGGCTAGCATCATTAGGGAAATAAGAGGAAAATTAAGTGGCCAATAAAATTGTAGTAGTTCCAGATTTGGGCGGTGCAGAAACGGTTGACGTTATTGAGCTATGTTTAGCGCAGGGCGAGTCTGTTGATGTAGAGGGCTCTTTGTTGGTTCTCGAGTCTGATAAGGCGACGATGGATGTACCTAGTCCTTCTGAGGGAACCTTGATCAAGTATTTAGTTGCGGAGGGCGATACCGTTAAGGTCGGTGATCCCATTGCTGAACTTGACATAGGTTCCGCTTTGTCTGAAGCGGTCGCCGTGTCTGGGGAGGCCTCCGTGCTTGAAGCGAATTTTGAGGCTAAAGTGGATCTTCAATCTGAATCTTCTTTAAACGTTAAAGAACAATTACAAGAAAAAGTCCAGTCATCTACAGATCAGCTGTCTAATGTGCATCAAGACACGCCATTATCTACAGTGAAATCTGATAAAACTGCAGAGGCAAATATCAGTGCCGATGAAAGTGATATTTATGCCGGCCCTGCAGTGCGAATGTTAGCCCGTGAATTAGGTGTTATCTTGTCCGATGTCCGAGGAAGCGGGCCACGTGGTCGAATAGTAAAAGATGATGTCAGTGACTATGTAAAACAGGCGCTGAGCCAAAAAAGTGCTTCTAGTGTGTCAATTGATACGGGGATTCCAGCCATTCCAGCGGTTGACTTTAGTAAGTTTGGCGAAATAGAGACGGTTAAATTGACCAAAATTCAGAAAATTACCGCGGCTAATATGCACCGTAATTGGTTGAATGTTCCTCACGTGACGCAGTTTGACGATGCCGATATTAGTGATCTCGAAGCGTTTCGCAAGTCATTAAAAAAGCAGAGCGAGGCTCGTGGCATTAGGATTTCGCCAGTTGCTTTTATTATAAAAGCCCTAGCGATAGCCTTAGCTGATAATCCGGTTTTTAATCGATCCCTAGCAGCAGATGGTGAAAATGTTATTCAAAAATTTTTTTGCAATATTGGTATGGCGGTAGACACCGATAGAGGGCTGGTGGTCCCAGTGATTCGAAACGTTGATGATATGGGTATCTGGGATATAGCTCAGGCGGTATCAGAGTTGGCCAATAAAGCTAGAGAAGGTAAGCTAACGCCGGCGGAGATGCAAGGGGGTTGTTTTACCTTGTCAAGTTTGGGTGCGATTGGCGGTAAGGGTTTTACGCCTATAGTAAATTCGCCAGAGGCAGGTATCTTGGGCGTGTCCAAGTCAGAAATGAAACCTGTATGGGACGGTAATGCTTTTGTTCCTAAGTTAATGCTGCCACTTTCCTTGTCCTATGATCATCGATTAATTAATGGTGGTGATGCCGGACGGTTCATGACGCAGGTTGTGGCTCTGTTGAGCGATGTTAGGCTGCTCGCCCTTTAAGCTAATTATTTGGAGTCGTAAAGATGCAATTTCTTCATACTATGGTTCGGATTTCTGATATAGATTCTTCACTTGATTTCTACTGCAAGGGACTGGGTTTAATAGAGGTTGCAAGAAAGGATAGCGAGGCTGGCCGCTTTACGCTGATTTTTTTGGCGGCGCCGGAAGACTTGAAATCTGCATTAAATAATGATGCTCCGCTAGTCGAGCTGACCTATAATTGGGATCCGGAAGACTATAGTGGCGGACGCAATTTTGGCCATCTAGCATTTCGAGTTGAAGATATTTATGCTACCTGTGATCATTTGAGCGCTCTTGGTGTGACAATTAATCGTCCTCCTAGAGACGGTTATATGGCCTTCATAAAATCGCCTGACGGTGTATCCGTAGAGCTACTGCAAGCTGGTGAAGTACTTGCACCAAAAGAGCCTTGGCAGTCTATGGGAAACACCGGTTCATGGTGATTATTGATAGCAAGCTTACTTTTTGAAGGGTAACATTTTTGTTGCTTGAGCTATGTGCTGCTCTATAGCGCGAGCTTCCTGTGTAACAAATTGCTCAATAGCTTCTCTAAATTGTAGATTTCGAATCCAGTGCATGGAGTGCGTCATCACTGGTCTAAACCCCCTAACCAGTTTGTGCTCGCCTTGGGCGCCCGCGTCATAAAGGGTAAGGCCTTTTCGAATGGCAAATTCAATTCCTTGGTAATAGCATAGTTCAAAGTGCAAAAACGGAAACTCACCAATACTTCCCCAATATCTTCCATACAGGGTTTGATCGTCAAAGAAATACAGTGCACAGGCGATGACATCACCGTCAATATAGGCTACCGCCATGGCTATCTGTTCAGGCATCTGCTTAGCAATTTGTTCAAAAAAATTCCGCGTAAGGTAGCCTCGTGTGCCGTTTCTCTTGGCATACGTTCGCTCGTATAGATGATAGAATAACGCCCATGTTTGTCCATCAATTTGATCGCCGGGTAACACGTTGATATCTATGTTTTGCCTGACGATATCAGCCCGCTCTTTTTTGATCATTTTGCGTTTTCGTGAGGTCATTGTTGAGAGATAATCGTCAAAGCTCTGATAGTTCTCATTATGCCAATGGTATTGAACGCCCAGTCGGGTGAGTAAGCGAGAATCTTTAAAGCTGGCCATTTGATCTTCACTGGGAAAAAGTAAATGCCAACTAGATGCATCGGTCTCTTCCGCGATTGCGATCACCTCATTAATCATCTCAGTGGCTTGCTCCTTTGAGAGCGGTTGAGTTCCACGGACCCTATAACCTGTGGATGGTGTAAAGGGTATGGCGGTGACCAACTTAGGATAATAGTCCAAACCATGTTGATGATAGGCATTGGCCCATGCATGATCAAAAACATATTCGCCCATGGAGTGATCTTTAAGATAAAGAGGCATAAAGTCCTCATCGTATTTTAAATGAATCGGGTGCCATCCAGTTTCTGTGCTGGCGCTATTACTTTCTTCTAATGCCTGTAAGAATGTTTCGGTTAGAAATGGGTAGGGGAGAGCTGCCACAGTAGGTCCTATTTTAATTATGCTTCTGAGTGTGCCAAATAGGCAATGAAGCCTGGTGTTTACACCTTTAATAGAAAAATATATTAATATCGTTTACCTACGGATTGCCAAATGGAGCTGATCACTCGAGTTGGAATTTTGGCGGCATCCTAGATAGTTTTTTCAGCTTTAGTCTATCATTCCTTAAAGTTTAATAGCTTTTTAAACGTTTACTAACGGATTTCAGCTTTTTTTAATCCTATTGATACGAAGATCCACCAGCTTGGGGTATCATACACAACCTATTCTTAGGCCGTCTATTAATTTAGTTATTGGAGAATTGTTAATGATAATCAAGCCTCGTGTTCGCGGGTTTATGTGTATTACTAGCCATCCTTTAGGGTGTGAAAAAAACGTGATTAATCAGATTGATTATATAAAACGTCAACCAGTAATTAATGCCCCCAAGCGTGTCTTAGTGATTGGTAGTTCTACAGGGTATGGATTGTCTGCGAGAATTACCGCTGCTTTTGGCTCTGGTGCTTCAACGCTAGGTGTTTTTTTTGAGAAGCCAGGAACTGACCGGAAGCCGGGCACTGCTGGCTGGTATAACAGCGCAGCATTCCATAAGCAAGCGGCAG
>DNBN01000199.1:0-241 GCA_003491845.1 Porticoccaceae bacterium
CAGCCATATGAGAAGATTCTAAGCTGGATATTCCCCTGGACATCTTTCCAATTAAATCCCACAAATCCGAAAAATGTGATCCGTCCTGCTTTGCACTAAAATCCATATGCGGCCTCGCTAATCGCTCCTCTCTCTCCTCTGTGGTGTACCAAGGAAGTCCATGTAAAACTAGACGCTCTACTCGCTTGGGATTGGCATAAGCCATCTGACACGCCATAGAAGCACCCGTGTGATGACCGAC
>DNBN01000199.1:579-2028 GCA_003491845.1 Porticoccaceae bacterium
GCATATTCAGGAATAGTCGAAGGCTCAGAAGAGCCCTCAGACAAACCATAGCCAGGCATATCTGGAGCAATAACTTGAAATCCAGCATCAATTAATAACGGCATGACATATAAAAACTGGAGAGCTGACTGAGGGTCTTGGTGGACTAGCAAGAGAGGTTTACCTTGCCCACCAATCCGATAATGAATCTGACCCAAGGAGCTGTCTGCATAAGCTTTACGTATTTCTTGGCCCATCTTTTTTGCCTCTTGCAAATCGCTACCGATAGTTAAAACTACCCTAAACCGTTGGCTTAATATTTCCGTTTGATTGGAAAAAATTCTTTGGGTCATATTTGTTTTTTATCTGTACTAAGCGAGGATAATTATCGCCATAGCTGACAGCCACTTCCTCTTGTGTCTCGTCCATCATCTCGTTGATGTAAAATCTGTCAGAAACATAAGGAGCAAGAGCATCCCAATAATCTTTTCCCCACTTGATGTTTTTGGCTGACAGGCTAGGATCTACCCAACTTCCACCCAGCTCTAAATCCCATTTAGCACCGCGGTGAGGCCAAGCCGTAGCATCCTTTGCAAGATCATCTACTGCTCCGCCAAATCGGATGAGACGCATGGTATTATGTCTGCCAGGTGAGTGGCGCCACTTCTCCATCATCACATCGATCAAGTCCGGGTCGTACTTATCCATCGTACGACCGCGGATGTAGTAATTAGTACCATGGGGATTGCCGGCGTCCAATAATGTTTGTTGCTTGAGAAAAGTCTTCGGCCTTATGAGATCAGCCACCGGGTTACCTAAAGTGCGGTATGATTTTAAAACCTTTTCTCCTTCCGTTGGTGAGCCCATATACTGAAATCCAGCCATTAGGAACGGGGTTCCTGTGGGCGACATGCTCATCGCAGCACTCATATTGAGTTCCCGAGGAGCTTCTAAAGAATAATCAAAATAACGGTCATACATGTCTTTCGCTTCATCCATTGCATAAACCATTACACCAGAGAGAATCTCAGGATCTAGTTTATGCATGCGGTATGTGTAGGATGTCACAATTCCAAAATTACCACCGCCACCACGAACCGCCCAAAACAAATCTGTATTTTCAGTGTCACTCGCGGTGCGGAGCTTGCCATCTGCTGTCACGATTTGTACAGATAGTAAATTATCACTCGTTAATCCCATTTTCCGCATATTGATGCCTATACCTCCACCCAGTGTCAGACCGGATATACCAGTATGTGAAACAACACCAGCAGGGACAACCATACCGTGAGCCTGCGTGCCTCGGTCAAGCTCTCGTAAAAGTACACCTGGTTCACCAACTGCCGTCATGGTTGTAGGGTCTGCGGAAAGGTTGCTCATCTTTGACAGATCAATTAATAAAGTGTCATTTTCAACCGCTTTCCCACTGATACCATGGCCGCCTCCTCTTACCGTAACCAATAGGTCGTG
>DNBN01000199.1:2433-3521 GCA_003491845.1 Porticoccaceae bacterium
CGTCCGCTCTTGGTGATAATGAGGTGTCGATTTTAATAACAATTTTCTTTGTAGGCTTTTAGCTAGATCAGCCACATCCGATCGCTTCAGACCAATTATGTTGCCAGTGCGAGACATACATGCTATTTCTGCTGGAATATTCGCTGCCCCAGAAAAGGGTATGTAAGCTGCAGCTATAGCCGCAGCAGACGTTCTGATAAAGTCTCTTCTTTTCATATACCTACCTAATGTCTTTTGCTACTGAGTCTACAAATATAACGTAAAATTATCCAGAATTTCGACTGCAAAACTGAGATGCAAAGCTAAAGCTCTATCGCTATGTTTACCCCAAATCGGGCTCCCATATCACGCTTTTCTAGATCAGGACTAACCGCTTCATTACCAATAACATTGTCAATTTCAAGCCCATTTGTTGCCTCTGAACGAAGAATAGTCAACACATCTGTATCATCTAACAACACGAACGGAAATTCATGCCAAGTCCCAATATTGAGCATGAATCCGGCAGTGCCGTCGAACAAAAAAGCACGGGCTTCATCTAAATTAGGCAACTCAGTTTCTGTAGGAGGTGACAACAACATTATGAACGGCTTAGCACCTAAAGATACAAATGTTTGAGTGTGCTTATGATGCCTTTCCATGTACTCAGCCACTAATGGCCGTCGCTGAACAGTACAAACTGGAATCTCTGTTGTTTCATCAGATATGAACTCACCGAGACGTCGAACTTGTACAGTGCCGTTATACAGGTTTATTGGCAACGGTTTAACATTTTCATTACGCCCCAGTACCACACCAAAAGGCGCAAGGGCCTCTGGGGTGGCGGTCTCGACCTTAACAGTCTTAATTTCTATATTTTTCACAAGGCTACCTTTAAAATTAAATATGGATTAGTTACTACGCTAATTCTCGAGCAATCCGTTGAATTATTTCGAGAGAATAATAACACAAAGTAGGCGCATAATTCACCTATATGAATGATATAAACATATACGTGATTAATGTTTGATTTGGATCAAACTCTATTTTTCCTCTGGATACATGCGCACACAGGCTTCAGTAACGGATCGTTTTATACTTTGGTAACC
>DNBN01000047.1 GCA_003491845.1 Porticoccaceae bacterium
TTTTTTAATGTCTCGCAAAAAGACTACGCAAAAAATACAGTGGCTAACTTAAATAATCCAAGTGCTGTGACAATCACTACTACCAAGCTAGCGATTGCGTTAGCCGCCAATGAATTGCTATGTTGCTCCAAAAGATCACTACGGTTCATCACTATTAGCAAGAAAATCGCTACAACTGGTAGCAATAATCCGTTAGCCGCTTGAGCAAAAAGTATAGCTGTAATAGGTTTAGTGCCAATGGCTGCCACAAGGGTACCGATAACTAGTACTGTTAACCAAACACCCCGAAAGCGACGGTCAGAAGAATCTATAGGCCAGCCCAAGGCGCCGCTAACAGCATAGGCCGCTGCCAACGGCGCAGTAACTGCACTAGTCAGGCCTGCTGCTATTAAGCCAAGTGCAAAGAAAAAAGTAGCCGAAGAGCCTAACATTGGCTCTAACTGGGTGGCCATTGAGGATGAAGAAAACTGTTTTCCAGTATCAAAAAACGCTACTGCCGCAGTGCTCATCACTGCCAAGGTAATCAACCCCCCCAGACCGATAGACACCAGGGTATCGTTGCGAGACTCAGCTAAGGCAGTAGTTAGGTCCACACCACGCCATTTTTCTTGAACAAGATTTGCGTGCAAAAATAAATTATAGGGGACCACAGTGGTGCCAATCAAAGCGATCACTGTAAGTATAGAACCCGTTGGCAATGATGGTATTAGCAGCCCTTTAAAAAGGGCAGTAAAGTCCACTCCCACAACAAACATGGTCATTACAAATACCGTACTCATTATTAGCACCAGAATAATCAATATTGGCTCTAATAACTTATAACTATTGCCGCTGAGTAATAAAGCAGCGACAAAACCCAGTGCAATTGAGCAGGTCGCTGCTGAAAAGTCAGTAATGGACTGTAACCCTAATGCGGCACCAGATATGTTACCCGCCTCATAGGCAGCGTTACCAATACCAATTGCGGCCACCACCAAAGCTACAGCACTGCGATTAATGATAGGGCTTTGGAACGTAGTGCGAAGAGCTTCGGCAAGCCCTGCGTTTGAAACCAGTCCTAAACGCGCAGCCATCTCTTGTAACACCAAGGTAGCGACAAGCGAAAATAATAAGGCCCACAATAATACAAAACCAAAATTGGCACCAGCTACACTCGCCGTGGCAATGCTACCTGGGCCAATGAAGGCTGCTGTTACCAATAAACCAGGTCCAAAACGCCGCATAGATCTCTCCAAGGATTTACCGATTAGCTAACAAGAATCAAAGCATCGGTATGCACATCAAAAATAAAGCCGTAGATATTTATATGGTCTGGCACTAAAGGATACTCTAACATCAATGCAATTCCCGTGTTGTAACACTCTCGGTTAGATTTGAGAATGTGCACCACTTAATAGATTTTGCCATGTCTGATCTGGGCTCTGGTTTTTCAGTTGAAGCACGAACAGGATTAACGTGATTTCCCTCGTGTAATGCTACCGTTTCTAAATCATCAGGTAGTAATTGACCAATTTTTTCATCCATCACTGAACTCATACCATACCCTGTATGATAGATTGCACTCCAAGCTATGGTGTCAAGGAACGTATGAAAAGTAACAAGTGAATCAATAGCCTTATCAGTGCCGCAGCCGGTTGCGGCTTGAACAATATATGCCTCGACATCTTTTAGATTAGCGAATTTATTTAGCTCCATAGGACAATCCATGCAGGTTAAAATAGATAGTCGCCTACTTGGCAAAACATCCAGAACAAGCTGGCTAAAGGTTTTATAGTAGTAGGAATTTGCATCAACAATCGGTGCAATGTTGACGTCAAGATGATCGTCTGACATATATTTTTAACCTATTTCGGTCCTTTTTACTTGCTATATTTATAACGTGCTATTACCGAGCTGTACCAAACATAATGTAACTGAGACTAGTTTTTTTTGTACGCATCGATGATCTGCTGAGCAGCTACTGTAGCCGGTAAATGTCCGGCAACCACTGCAGCCTCTAGCCCAGTCAGCATGGTCTTAACGGACTCATCAGCCTTTAAATCAGCCACCAGCGCCTCTTCCATCTCACTCCACATCCATGCTTTGGACTGTTGGGCACGCAGCTGGAGCTGTCTACCATTATCAGAGGTCATATCATTAAATCGACTCACCTCAGTCCAGATGTCAGCAATACCTTGACTATAAATAGATGAGCAAGACATTACAGGTGGTTGCCAGTCATCATATCTAGTCGTTAAAAAGTGCACGGCCGAACGATAATCTGCCATCGTTTGGTTAGCCAGGGCTATTTGATCGCCATCTGATTTGTTGACCACGATTAGATCGGCAAGCTCCATAATACCTCGCTTAATACCCTGGAGCTCGTCACCACCTGCGGGTAATAACAGTAACAAAAACATATCGGTCATGTCCGCTACTGCAGTTTCTGACTGACCTACACCCACTGTCTCAACTAAAATAATATCAAACCCGGCGGCTTCACAAAGTAAGATAGATTCTCTAGTCCTGCGCGTCACACCTCCTAGGGTACGACCAGCAGGAGATGGTCTAACGAAGGCTCTTTCAGAAAAAGCCAGAGTTTCCATACGTGTCTTATCTCCCAATATAGATCCACCAGTGACCGCCGAAGAGGGATCAACCGCAAGTACTGCCACAGAATGGCCTAATTTAATAAGATAGATTCCCAAGGCCTCAATAAAAGTAGACTTACCAACACCAGGTGCACCAGAAATACCCAAACGAATAGACCTTCCAGACTGCGGCATCAACATCTCTAATAAGGTTGATGTCTGCTGATGATGCTCTGATCGAGTTGACTCAACTAAAGTAATCGCCTTGGCCAAGGCACGTCGGTCACCGCTAAGGATGTTGTCTGCTAAAGCCTGAATCTGCTCTGCCATTAAAATATCTCTACTCGAACTCTACAATAACTTGATCTACTGCCAAACTATCACCTTGGACAGCACTGATCTTAGCGACAGTAGCATCTTGCGCAGCACGCAAGCTATTTTCCATTTTCATAGCCTCTACAACAGCCAGCTCCTCGCCCTCTTTAACCTCTTGCCCCGCAATCACTGACAGCTTAACTAGCAGTCCAGGCATTGGAGATAAAAGGAACTTGGACATATCTGTAGGTTCCTTATAGAGCATATGCGACATCAATGCCGCTGCAGAGGGTTTTATAACCTGTGCAGAAATTTCAGCACCTCGATAAATAATCCGATATCCATTAGCCAGGCTCTCAACTTGTACGGCGATTATCTCACCATTAATTGTCGCTTCAAACAAAGGATCACCAATGCTCCAGTCACTAATGATGTCATAGTCATGCTCTGAGTATTCTACCCAGTAACCTCGATCAGTTAAGTCCACTGACACTACATGCTGTTGATTATTAATATTAACTACCCACTGGTTAGGTGCTGCCATCTCATAGCCAACCATCTGATCAGATAACAAACTGGTTCGTTCAGAGTGTAATTGGTGTACTGCGGCGACAACTGTAACAATGATCGCCGGATCTTGCTGAATGACCAAATCAGCATTAAAACCATCGGGGAATTCATCCGCTATAAAGTTAGTTGTTAACTCACCTTTTATAAACCGGGGGTGCACCATAAGTGCATTTAAAAAGCTGATATTGTGATTAACACCTCGAATGTAGTAACGATCTAGCGCACCTACCATACGATCGATAGCATGGCGACGGTCCTTTCCATAGGTAATCAACTTGGCAATCATGGGATCATAAAACATTGACACTTCGCCGCCTTCATAGACACCTGTGTCAACACGAATACCCTCGCCTTTAGGCGGAGAATACTTTACCAAGCGACCAGTGGAAGGTAGGAAATTACGAAATGGATCCTCAGCATAAATCCGTGACTCCATGGCCCATCCTGTCAACGTAATATCCTCTTGACGCATTGGTAACTTCTCTCCTGCGGCTACCCTAATCATGAGTTCAACTAAATCTTGCCCAGTAACTAATTCCGTCACTGGATGCTCCACCTGCAAACGCGTATTCATCTCTAAAAAATAGAAGTTCATATCAGCGTCAGCAATAAATTCAACGGTTCCTGCTGACTGGTAATCAACAGCTAATGCTAGCGCACAACTCTGTTCGCTCATTTTTTTACGAGTAACTTCATCCAGAAAAGGCGATGGTGCCTCTTCAATAACTTTCTGATGTCGACGTTGAATTGAACACTCTCGTTCGCCTAAAGAAATCACCGTACCATAGCTATCTGCGATTATTTGTATTTCAATATGCCGAGGTTGTTGGATATATTTTTCAATAAAGATACGTGTATCACCGAAGCTAGAACGCGCTTCATTGGTGGCTTTTTCAAAACCATCCCGGCATTCGGTTTCATTCCAAGCAACCCGCATCCCTTTACCACCACCCCCAGCTGAGGCTTTTAGCATTACTGGATAACCTATATCTGCGCTAATCTTAAGCGCATGTTGAGCATCACGAACTACATCGGTGTAGCCAGGGATGGTGCTCACCCCTGCTTTCTCAGCAATTAATTTTGAGGTGATTTTATCGCCCATTGATTGGATAGCATGCGTACCAGGACCTATAAAAATAATACCTGCCCTATCAAGCGCATCACGAAAATCGCTATTTTCTGATAAAAAGCCATAGCCTGGATGAACTGCTTCTGCATTTGTCAATTCAACTGCTGACATTAAAGCAGGAATATTTAAATAACTGTTTGCTGGTTGGTGAGAGCCAATACAAACACTTTCATCGGCCAGTCTCACATGCATACTATCTCTATCTACATCAGAATGTACAGCAACAGTTTCTATACCCCATTCTTTGCATGC
>DNBN01000175.1:0-3023 GCA_003491845.1 Porticoccaceae bacterium
ATCAAAAAATAATTTGTGCTACTGTTGACCGACTATTCAACAATCAATCAGATTAAGACTAATTCTTTGAATTTATCATTACAACAATTTCTGAACCAACATCAACTGCCTAAAACTTATTTACATCAGGCCAATCAGCACTTTGGGCATATCATCGCGGAATGTAGTCGTCTCTACCAGCAAAATCAATCGACTCAAATTATTGGTATCAATGGCAGTCAGGGCTCTGGAAAGTCTACATTGGCCGATTATTTGTGCACACGTATTGCCGATGAGCTAGGAGTAAAAACTCTTGCCTTATCTATGGATGACTTCTATTACACGAAACATGAGCGACAAAAACTGAGCGACACCGTGCATCCCTTACTTGCCACACGTGGAGTGCCAGGAACCCATGATATCGATCTTGCAATAAATACCATAAACGCCGTTTGTTCTGGACTGCCAACGCCTATTACCCGCTTTGACAAAAGCACTGATGAGCGCATAGCTCTATCTGATAGCGAGATTGTTAAGGGCCCTGTCGCACTTATTGTTATAGAGGGCTGGTGTTTTGGCGCCAAGCCCATGACTAGACAAGAGCTAACTGATCCGGTCAATGCTCTTGAGTCAATATCGGACCCTCAAGGTATTTGGCGGAATTATGTTAACGACGTATTAGGCAAAGACTATCAGCAGCTATTCGCCATGGCTCAACGGTTAGTGATGTTAGCCGCGCCCTCTTTTGATCAGGTATTTCAATGGCGCTTGGAACAAGAACAAAAGCTAACCAAAAAGCTTAATCTTGAGCAACACGACCTTGCAGCGTCAAGTATCATGACTAAACAAGAAATTGCGGATTTCATTGCCTATTTTCAGAGAATCACCGAACATTGCCTAGAAGAAATGCCTGGCAGAGTCGATTATCTGTTCCGGTTGGGAGTAGATCGAAATATTAGCACCTAAATTTTAGGCGCTAATACCTAAGCTAAACTCCAACAACGCCACTCAAGGATTGTGCGCTGCTGGTTTACTTAACTTTATGGACTCAGAGACGCCAGATGCGCCTCTATTTGAGCTGCGCTGGTTCGGGTCGCCCCAAAGCCAATCACATCCTCGATTAGCACATCTCCGCGCAAGCCAAATAAATAACGCAGAGTGACTAAACCGTCAGTCAAGGCATCAATCTCGCCATTACCATCGACATCAATCAAATTATCTAGACGAGCAATCTGCGCCAGAATCTGGTCTGATGAACTATATAGGGCATTATCGCCAATAGTACCCTCTACCAAAGCAGCACCGGTTAGGCCAAACATACCTCTGAGCAACAGCAGGCCATCGGTCAGCGCATCGTATTCACCGTTACCATCAATATCGAGGGAACCTGAAGGTGGTGTGCCAGCCAAGAACTCTGCCAAATTAGTTACTCCATCTCCATCAGTATCTAAACCCGCATCAGCAGGATCATTAGGATCCAGACCAAACTGCGTTTCCCAAATATCTGGCATACCATCATTGTCAGAATCTGCAGCATAACGGTCATCCAGAGGGAAGGCATCATCGCCGTCAGCAACACCGTCATTATCATCATCAGTATCAGCATTGTTACCTATGCCATCTTGATCAGTATCAACTGATTCGCTAGCATCGTTAGGCAACTGATCCTCATTGTCGCCGACCCCATCACCATCTGAGTCAGCTGATTCGGAGCTATCATTTGGAGCCCAATCTGCATTATCGCCTACGCCATCACCGTCTGAGTCAGAGGTCTCACTTGGATCAAATGGGAACGCATCATCCGCATCAGGAACACCATCATTATCATCATCTGCGTCACAGACATCACCTAAACCATCTTGATCAAAGTCTTCCTGGTTAGGATTAACCTGAGTTGGACAATTATCTATTGAATCTTTAACTCCATCTCTATCTTCATCATCAATAAAATTAATGGTAACTAGAGCAGCAAGACTAGTATCACGCCCATCGTTCACCGAGTAAGTAAAAGAGTCACTATTGAGGGTTGACCCAGTATGACTGTAAGTGATGTTTACTGAAATTTCTTCGCCCTCGCTAATATCCCTATGCGCTATATCAATCATTTTAAATCCGGTATAACCGTCCGCCGCATATACAAACTCACCGCTAAAATCACTAGTTAACCGCCAGGGATCTCTGACAGAAGCCACCGAGCGGATAGCAACTGGATTCAACGGATCTTCTGTATTTATAGTTACTAATTGTCCACTGTTGACAGAGCCAAACACACGACTACCGTCTCCAGACATAGCTAGACCGAACATAAATCCGTCAGTATTCACCCCTCCCATGAGTTCAGGCATGGACGGATTAGTAACATTGGCACTTCGCATACCCTCACTTCCATTGGCTATAAATAAGGTTTGCTCATCAGGAGACAATCGAAGACTCCTGGACAAACCTAAACTATCAATTTCAGCTAAAAATACAGCATTTCTTGAATCTTCAATGCTATAGCTTTGGATAGTTTCACCCGTGGCAAGATACAAAGCATTGCTGGCTTCTGAAACAACAACATCAAATGCATATTTATTGGTATTTACTGACTGTACCAAAGAGAGGTTATCAGGACTTGATACATCGACAATTAAAACATTTGTATATGCAGCAACATAAAGCGTCATTTCATCCTCTGAGAGCACCATACTTAGAGGGTAAGCACTTCCCTCACGAATCATTTGAGATAGCAAAACTGGTTTTGAGGGATCACTTACATCGAAGGAGAGAACCCCGTAGTTAACCGAAGCGACGAAGACAATATTAGCATCCTTGGTTAACGTCAGACCGTAAAGTTGGCCACCAGTAATATCGTACTCACTTATCACTATTGGCTTACTTGCCTCGCTAAGATCAAGAATCTTTAGTCCGGCTGCATAATCCGCTATGAACGCAAACCTTCCATCAGCAGACACAGCTACATCACGGATACCATCCGCCCCTCCTAGGAATTTTTCACCTATAACTCCGGATCCAGGAGCATAGGACCGGATAAAGCCATCCTT
>DNBN01000175.1:3281-8858 GCA_003491845.1 Porticoccaceae bacterium
AGCCATCCTTGGGTGCTGTTACCAAATTATAGGTAAGTGGGTCATCATCTCCATCACTGGCGGAAAGCGTAATCCCTAGCTCTTTTAGCGGAGCACTACTTAGGTTTAGAATATCATTGGCAACAGGCACCTGATTAGCATAATTTCCGACGTTAACAGGCACTATTTCAACAATGCCGCCGGCTAATGAATATTTAAATAAACTATCTCCATTGGCTTCTGCAAATATTAAATTCGCAAAATCCCAACCGTTATAAGTGCCGCTAGTGTTGCTATCTCTCATAACCAACTGATAGCGATCATCACTGAGACAGACTATCTTGGTCACAGGTGCTCCTCCAGAATATTTCTCTACCCCATCAAGAGTCTGCAGGGACCAACTGACTTCATTTGAATATATTCCCGTAGTTACATCAACTATATAGGAAGTATTAGAGCATGATGCCAATGCTAGGTTTACTTCATCAACCAAAATTTGTACATCAGCAACCCTCACTTCATCAAACACCAAGCCCAAAGAGAACTTAATCATCCCCAGATAGAGTTCAAAATTATTACTATCGACGTTTTCTAACCCAAATAATGCAGTGAGGTCAGTCAGCGTCAAGCCTGAGACGTCCTCGCTCAAAATAGCTTTTTTAATACTATCCAAAGCCTGATTATTTTTGTTAACCGCATCACAACCAAGAACCGCCGCAACTGAACTGGTACCGGTTGAAATAGGATCTCCAGGCCAACCGGCTTTGTCTGGACAGTAGCTAATATAGGTCAAAGCTCTGTTAGTAGCGAATGCGAGATCATCCAATATTGGCCTATCACCCAGAAAGCTCAGCTCTTCTAATTGATTGAAAGCCAAGGCATTTTTACCAATACTGGTAACACCAGAACCAATGGTTGCTCGTACTATGTTATTTCGAATAAAGGCGTAGTCACCAATCTCGGTGACCGAATTAGGTATGGTTAATAATGTAGCGCTACCTGCGGCGAAAGCTGAGTCACTTATTGCGGCAACCGACATACCACCTAAAGTGTCAGGCAGTATTAAGTTCGTTGGACATACACCATCACACCCTGTAATCGTGGCGCGACCGTCACCATCAACTATATAAGTAAAGCCCTGATCACGTTTTAACTCAGAAGAAAATTCAACTTCGATCTGTGCAATATTACTGGTTAATTGACCGTCAGATACACTAAATGTAAAACTTTCAGTAACGCTAACTATCGAAGAGTCATCAATATCGCCGTCAAATACGACCAATTGAGGCAATTGATCACCAGCCTCATAAATAGCTTGATATAAACTTACAATTTGCACACCGCCTTCGCCTGAGGCAACTATTACGGATTGCTCCTCTAGCATCGGAACTGCCGCATAGGTAATACCATCAAGCTCAATAGCAGCGATATCAGTAATAGTAGATGGGACACTTACATTTAGCACTTGCAAGCCACTACCATCAGCGATGTAGGCAGTTTGACCATCTTTGGAAAGACTTACCATATAACTAGATCCCGGCGTATCGTAGGACCCAACCCAAATAGGCTCAATACCAGTGATATCGTAAATCTGCACACCTGAACCAAAATCAGCAATATATACTCTGTTCTGGTCCTCAGCCAATGTGACACCCGATGAAAATCCAGGTGTACCTAGTGTGTATTCGATCACAGGATTATTCGCATCCGCCACAGAAACCACGACAAGACCAGCTATTTGATCGGCGATATAAATTAAATTACCGTCATCTGAAATATCAAGATCATAAGCTGCACCAATTGAGTCTATTGAGGAAATTAGATTTGGAGAATTTAATTCGGTTACATCATAGATTTGAAAACCACCGTTTGAATCGGCAACGTAGGCTTTACTATTATCAGGCGAAAGTGCGACTGCTTGAGCAGAACCAACCGTGTTATAATTGCCAAGCAGTATGACGTCATTTTTATCTGTGACATCAATAAGCTGAAGACCACCAATTCCATTGGCGACATACAGAGTATTTTCATTGGACGACAACGCTACGCCTCGCGCTGATCCAGAGACTGTATCGATCCCTCCCAACTGTACAGCGGCATTTACATCACTAACATCCAAAAGCCGAACACCAGAATCGCCATCGGCAACATAAGCAATATTACGATCTTCAGATAAAATCACATCTCGCGGTGTTCCTGTGGTGTTTACTGTACTGATGCGTTCTGCTTCTAGTCCATCTCCTATCAAACGACCGAGTTCAGGTGGATCAACTAGTTTATAGGTCAATGGTGAACGCTCTGGATCCAAACCTTCAAGCGGCAGGCTTATTACTTTGTCTAATGTACTAAAAAAACCTGAAAACGCAATTGGCGCAGTGTTAGTCCAAGGGCCGTCTGTTGCTATTTCTAGCGCTACATAATCAACACTACCCCCATCCTCAGCGTAATTGTCTGATACTGACAGCACCCAATCGCCCTGACTGGATTGCTCATTGAAGCGGGAAAGGTTATCCCCTTGAGATCTAACCCTGCCTGAGATACTCGGATTAGTAACTGCACAAACTAGCTCACCACCTTCATTATCAAAAACAACATCAATGTTATCTCCATCGCTGCAAGAATTTGACAGCAGATTAACTGACGTTCCTGATGGTGAGGTCAAGGTTACAGACAGATCCTGAACCCAAGTATGGGAGAGAGTTAGAAAGACATTAACATCAGTAATTCGTAGGTTATCTTCTACAGTAATAATCGACGTCACCGTTGAGGGTTCGTCATCTGAAATAATGACAGGCAGATCCAAAGCAGCTACCTGATCAGGCGTTGTGAAACGATAGACATCCCCAGTGTCGCCGTTACCACAGAAATTTTGTGGCGCAACACGCCAATAGTAATCAGTCGTGCCTGTTAAACCACGCACCAATGCTGAGTTATTGTCCACTGTAGTTGTATAGAAAATGTTCGCAAAATTCTCATCCGTAGCTACCTCCACCAAATACCGTTCGGCATTTGATTGATAGTCCCACTGCAATGTAGTCACCAGCCTATCAATAATAGTCGCATCTTGCGGAGAAGCTAGAGTGACCAAATCGAAATCAGTTGAGAAGGCTTTTATATTGTATCTCACGCTCTGTGATCTGATTGGAGAAACCGCCATCACATCGAGAGGATAAACATTGGGCTCAAGGGTTGCTGATGCCGAAAACGTTACATTAACATTGGTGTCAGTTGCTGATGCACTGGACGGATCAAACGCCACATCAAGACCCACAGGCGAGTTAGCTACAGAAAAACTGGCTATATCGGTAAATCTTGTGGCAGTTTCATATATAAAAGAAGTACTGACACTGTCGTTTTGACAAACGCTAAAATCTAGCTGATCAACCGTCAAAACAATATCATCCCGTGTAACACCAAAATCTCTTGAGTTAATAGCATAGAAAATACTATCTACCGCAGAGACACGAATGCGGGCCATACTTGTTACCACATCGGGAATAATTACCTCATAGGATCCCGTGTTAGGAACATTTTCAGCCAACATATAAGAGAAAGTATCACCGCCATCATCAGACATCTCTATATTGACCGAAACCACATCTATTGGAGCTTGGTCTGTTCTTGATACATTCCAGGTAACCTGACGAGGAGTATTTGCAATGTAAACATTGCCCAGCGCTTGTGACGTAACAGCGAAAGCACCCACTGTTGAATCATCATTATCATTGTCTACTACAGTAATCTTCATATTGGCAGAAGCGACACCGCCACCGCCAGAAGCATTGTCTCTGACGGTAAAAGCAAAATTAAACTCTCGAGGTACTGTTGACAAGGTTTCCCAGCTGGAGCCTATAAAGGGATCTGATAATGTCAAATCACCAGCAAGTACATTAGACACTGCAGGAAAGTATCTTGTAGCTGAAGAGGACGGGGGCAAAGAACGAAAATTCGCCCCTTGGGTATTTTCAGGACCAAAAACATCACTAGGCACTAAACCGTTGTCAATTTGCTCCCAGGTATAGGTCAGAACATTTGTCTCATCAACATCACTCGCAGTTCCTGAAAGCACAAATGGTGTGCCCACGGGAATAGTATAATCCGTCAGTGGCTCAACAGTAGGCACAGTGTTTTCAATCTCTGTATTAACATGGCAAGACTGGCTCTTAAGGTAACTCAAACCTTGCAAGATGCTTACATTGTGATAATAATCATCAGCACGAAAAGCAACGTCATCTTCGCCTGTTCCTGCATAGCTCATAATTGTGGTGCCACTAGCTGGCTCCACGTTGACGCCAGTTCCCTCTGTGCGCATTGAAAACGTATGGTTGGCACCTAACTGATGGCCCATTTCATGGGCCACAAGGTTAGTAAAAGAACCGCCCTCAGGTTGCCCTGATGCAGACCAAGCACTTCCTTTTACCTCATCATCACAAAACGCTCCGATCGCACCGGCATTACCGCCACCACCAATACCACTAAAAATATGACCCACATCATAATTCTCACTACCAATAACTAAATCTAAGGTAGCCTGCAACTCTGCATTCATATTCTCAGTGGAATCTTCAAAGGGATCCGAATCAGAGTCTGTATAAACAATTAGGTCATTGTTATCTATCAGCTCTAACCTGATGCCAATATCGGTTTCAAAAATAACATTGAGCGCGGTAAGAGTAGTATTAATGGCAGCCAAACCTGACTCTACAGTACCTCCATGATACGCCGTGTACTGACCATTGACGGCTACGGCCAACCGATAGGTCGACAACGTACTCTCATCAGAAAATTGAGTAACCCGAGACATTTGACTAACCGAGTCAATTGTAGACATCGGAGTTTGAATATACTTAGATCGCGCCGACGCAGGTTCAGGCGTCGAGCATAACAGTGCTTGCTTAGGTTTAGATTGATCCAATTGAGTAAAGGCAATGTACCTGTTATCTAGTTGTGACACCTTTTTAATCGTTGTCTTTACATTCGAGTGTGGATCAAAAAAGACTGCCTCGAGGCCAAATGATGATTTACTAAAATGAATTTTCATCTCAGGATGATCTACAGCATAACCACGATAAGCAGTAATGTTAGGGAATTTTGAGGCTAATACTGGCGAAAAATTTGATCGTTCACGTACCGTAAAACGAATCATATCTCCCTGCGTATCTGGAAAATAAACATCGCCACCTGAAAAACCTTTTCTCTCGTAGTTCCGGAGCGAATTAGTAAAAGCTTTTTCATTAAAGGAAAAAATTACAGATGCGGACAAATCTGCATCGAATGACACCTCGGAGATATGATCAGGTGCATTACCTTCAACGGCCCAATAGGATCCTGCAGCTAGTCTCTGATCTGCGATCGACGCTTCAGATAATAACGCTAACAATGCCAAAAAAAACAGTGATGCTTGGCTCCCTTTCCTAAGTATTGCTATCCCCATTACTGAAATCCCTATTATTTTTTTAATCTAATTAAGCAATCATATCTCGCCTTGGAATTAGTATTTAACACTCTTTTAAAAATGATGGTGATCATCGAAGACTACATTTAAAGATATACTAGATAAAAAGAGAACATCCACACATAAATACATAAATACATAAA
>DNBN01000019.1:0-1681 GCA_003491845.1 Porticoccaceae bacterium
TACCCTCAAAGGTTTTTGACTCACCCGCTTCGATGTTTCCACCGCTCCAAACCACCTCACCGTTAATCAGTAATTCGATATTGTCCACCGCCAGTGCCGAAATCACCTTTAGGGTAAAGGAATTTGAACCACTTTTTACCACATCACCGGGTCGCGCCTTGTCCTCCAATTCAAGAAGCAGAGCGGGCCCGTTGGTGACAAAGGTGCGTCCCTGCTTTACCGCCGCGACAAAGGTGCTCCAGTCGATCATATTCTGATCTTGTTGAGCATAGACCCGAGCAGAGCCAATGGCGGGGGTGCGATGGAAATCCACGAACATATCCGTGCCGGCCATGGCCACCACAGGTCGGCCTATATTGAGCAGTCGATACCACAGTTCAGAGGTACCCAGTTCATCACTCCAGGCACAAACCAACTCCAGGCCAACATTGTCTGACAAAATTGCATCGGGAATAAATTCCACGGGAATACTTGAGGCCTTTTTATAGTTAAATGGGTTGACGTTGTAGGCCACCGGATGAACGTAGGTGCCAATACTGTCGTCAAAGGAGTCAACAAAATCAAATACTGTGGAATTGGATAGATTACCGTTATTCAGCTTAGGGTAACCAGGGCCCCAAAACCAGGGAAAATAGAATTCCGTGGGCCCAACTACACCAATGTGTCCGTGAAAATGGGATCTCACTTCTTGGGCAAATTTGATTAGAGCGCCGCCGGATGTGGTGAGAGTTTCGCCCAAAAACTCTTTGTCCATCAGCCGGTTGTGCAGATTGGCAGCTTGAGGTGTGGCGATGTCTAGATCTTCCCCAGCAATCAGAGGTTCAATGTCGGAAGTGACATGGCGATAGGGGCCATCATAATTTAGATGCAGGTGAAAGTCGGCGGAATGATAGCCGGCATCACTGGCATTCCATATTTTTTTGATCCGGACATCGATCTTGGTATCGCCTTTAACGTTGATCATCTGTGTCATCGGCGCACTCATTAACCCTTGAGTTGCAGTGACCCTAATCTCGCCTAATGGTACCTGTAGTTCTATTTCGCCATCGCTATAAAAAAAATGTTGGCCATTCTCCGAATCAAAATAGGTTCCTGCATCCGGGCTGACCAATGCATGACCAGTGGCATCACGCACTGATAATCTAGACGGAGTGATCCTGTTGTCTAAAGACGTGATAATTTTTAGAGTTGCGGTTTTTTCGCCCCAATCCCAGTTTTTTATTGGCAGTTGCTGCGGTGATCCGCCAAACGCGGACACTTCCATTAGTTTAAATTGTTGTGCATTGTTAGGTTCTGAATAGTAAATATGTTTGCCATCGCGACTCCATGCTGGGTCCTGCACATAGGTTCGTCCCGGGGTGATGTTGGTGACTGGATGCGACTCATTAACATCGACAATGGTTAAATTTAAATCATCCCCCACAGCCCAATTGTAGCTGAGCAGATCTCTTTGTGGGTGAAGGTCAAAACTAAATTGACCCGCGATACTGTCGGTTTTTATGACCACCTGTTTGCCAGTGTCCATATGCAACGAGCGAATTTGACGATTTGGCCAATCCAGATGACTGAAATAGAGTGTCTTGCCATCAGCCGACAAGCGGGGATTGCGCGAATGCCCATCCAAATCGGTGATCATCGTCTTAGAGCTGTCGTTCAGACTATATTTCCATATATTTAATAA
>DNBN01000019.1:1915-2602 GCA_003491845.1 Porticoccaceae bacterium
AAACCGCTCTCAGCAGAGCTAAAGTACAGTGATGTGCCGTCGGCAGAAAATTCTGGATCCAGGTCAATCGCTGGTGTATTAATAGTGTTGGTATTACCCGAGGCAAGGTCTAAAACTATGATTGAGGAGTCCAATCCGGAGTCACGCACAAAGGTGAGTTGGCTTCCATCGGCAGACCAGCGTGGACGACCGTCAATATCACTACTATCAGTGATGCGCTTTGCTATCCCTGTTTGAATCTCTAAAACCCAAATCCACCCATAGGATGCAAAAGCGATTGATCGACCGTCAGGTGATGGCGCTGGATACTTGGGCCCTGAGGAGAGAATAGGTAACTCATAACTTTCCAAATAGATATGATGACGTTGCCCGTCAACTTTTGGATATCGATTGGTCCATTCTGCTTCAGAGGCGATGGACAGTATTATTGAAAATAAAATTAGTAATTTAATTGACTGCATTTGGCGATGCTCACAGAAAAAGATAAAACCAGAGACTAAACGTCTAAAGAGCTATGTTCAAGTGGCAATGCACATTTACAGATATCTGTTAGTATCAGTCTCAAAGCATAATATGAATTACTTGAATTTTGGACCCACAAGCCTGATTATCTATTCTTAACATGGCTTTGATTAATAATGCGGTCAGAAGGGCAATCCAAAAGGGTAATTCAATGAAAATTCATCA
>DNBN01000019.1:2821-5145 GCA_003491845.1 Porticoccaceae bacterium
GAAAATTCATCAGCTCTACACCCATAGCTTTTTACGTAACTTTACCTATCTTATTGAATTAAATAACGGCACTGCCTTAGTCATCGACCCTTGGGACGCAGATTTGGTAAATAGTGCTTTGTTGAAAAGAAACCTGGGATTATTTGCTATTATTAATACTCATGAGCACTGGGATCATACACAGGGTAATGCAGCATTGGTGAGTGAGCATTGCTGTGAGGTTTGGGCTCATGAGAATGGACGCGGAAAAATTCCGGAATTGACTCGTGTGCTAGTAACAGGAGAGCTCATCGATCTTGAATTTGGAGCTCAACTATGTGTATTAAATACTCCGGGGCACACCTTCGCGCATCTTTGTTTCTTGGTGATTATTCAGGGACAACCAAGTGCTGTCTTTACCGGAGATACATTATTTAATGCAGGTGTAGGTAATTGCAGTAATGGGGGCGATGCTGAGGTAATGTACACTACGATTGTTGAGCAATTCCATTGTCTTGATGACGCAGTGAAGGTCTACCCCGGGCATGAATATCTAGAGAATAACTTGCGTTTTACTCTAAGTATGGAGCCTGATAATACTGATGCTAAACAATGGTTGGCGCGAGCAGTAGCGGCCGATCCTGCAGTTCAACCATTAACCACGACGATAGGTGATGAGCGTAAGTTGAATACTTTTTTTAGGTTAAATAACCCAGTAATAAGGGCTTCAGTAGACTGCAGTGAAGGTACGGATCAAGCCGTTTTTGTAGCATTGCGTTCTTGCCGCGACAAATGGTAGTTTGTGTTCTAAAATACCGCTCCTCAGAGTGCTACCAGCGCTCGCTATAATTACTTAATAATTGGAAGCTACCATGACTGTTCGCACACGAATCGCGCCGTCGCCAACAGGTGATCCTCATGTTGGGACTGCCTATGTTGCTCTTTTTAATATGGCATTTGCGCATAGCCATGGTGGAGAATTTCTGTTGCGGATCGAAGATACCGATCAGCTGCGCTCTACACCCGAATCAGAAAAAGCGATTTTGGATGCGCTTAAATGGCTGGGTCTGAGTTGGGATGAAGGCCCAGATATCGGTGGTGTCAAAGGTCCTTATCGGCAGAGTGAGCGATCTGGGATCTACCGAAAATATGCCGACCAACTGATCGCTGATGGTCATGCCTTCCGTTGCTTTTGCACCCCAGAGCGACTGGAACAACTACGTGCAGAGCAATTGATCAATAAACAGCCCTTGGGCTATGACGGGCGTTGCGCCAATCTCAGCCAAGCCGAGATTGATCAGCGACTCGCAGCTGGAGACCCCTATGTCGTGCGACTGCGTGTTCCAAGAGAAGGGCAGTGTCGCTTCCAAGACATGCTGCGTGGGGAAATCTCCATCGATTGGGCACAGATCGATATGCAAGTATTGCTCAAGGCCGACGGTATGCCCACCTATCATTTGGCCAACGTCGTGGATGACCACCTGATGGATATCAGCCATGTCATTCGCGGTGAAGAGTGGATCAACTCCGCGCCAAAGCATATTTTGTTGTATCAATATCTTGGCTGGGACGTGCCGGTTTTCTGTCACTTGCCACTGTTGCGAAATGTGGATAAAAGCAAGTTATCCAAACGCAAAAATCCCACTAGCATTCTCTTCTACCAACGCATGGGTTACCTGCCTGAAGCAATGCTTAATTATCTGGGCCGTATGGGTTGGTCCATGCCTGATGAGCGAGAAAAATTTACTCTTGATGAAATGCTTGCTGTGTTTGATATTCAGCGCGTATCACTAGGCGGTCCAGTGTTTGATGTGGAAAAGTTGGACTGGCTTAATGGGCTGTGGATCCGCGAAGAATTGAGCGATGAGCAACTTGCTGATAGGCTCCAAGAATGGGCGCTAAATCGTGAAACTTTACTGGCTTTTTTACCCTTTGCTAAACAGCGAATGGAAACCCTATCTGATATAGCTCCTCTGGGTAACTATCTTATTTCTGGTATGCTCCCCATTAGTGCAGAACAACTCAGGGCAGCGGGTGTCGAGGAAGAGCAGTTGTTAGAGGTTCTGCAGTATTCTCTATGGCGATTGGAGTCAGTCCAAAATTGGCAGCGAGAGACTATTTTTGAAGCGCTTAAGAACGTCTCTGATTCTATGGGTCTCAAGCTAAAGCCTTTCTTAGCACCTCTATTTATTGCTATCGCTGGGAGTAACGCATCAATTTCAGTGATGGATTCAATGAATTTGCTGGGTGCGGATATGTCTCGTGCACGTTTGCGCCATGCAATTGAGTTGTTGGGTGGGGTTGGAAAAAAGAAGTTAAAGAAAATGGAAAAAGCCTACCAGCAA
>DNBN01000230.1:0-2818 GCA_003491845.1 Porticoccaceae bacterium
CTAGTTCTTTTGAGCTCACAAGATAGTTTAGGTTAGCAACAGCCTCTCCCACTGCAATAACCATATTACCAATATTGATCTTGCTTTTGAATAATATTGGAAACACTTCAGCTACGGATCGAGGTTGTGAGCAGAACTCTAAAAGATCCTGAAGCCCTTTTTTATGTTCATTAATCATATCCTGAAGCCTAAGATGAACACCGTAAAAAGGATCCCCGTGGGAAGGTAAAATAAGGACATCTTTATTAAGCCTGTTTTTAAGGGACTCACAGCTACGTAAAAAGTTGTGAAGGGGGTTAGCTCTAGGTTCATCAGGACGTACGCTAATATTGGGAGAAATTCTGGGTAGAATTTGGTCGCCGGCGATCATTATATTAAGTGATTTGCAGTGCAGGCAGATGTGCTCGGGGGAGTGTCCCTCTACAATAATAACTGTCCATTGTAGAGATCCGATTTGAAGCACTTGGTTATCTGTAAGTCGTTTGTAATGGCTAGGAAGCGGCGAGACAAAATCACTTCTATTATTAAATCGAACCTTAAACTCATCTAAAATTGATTCCTCAACCCCCGCTGCCCGAAAGAATGCTACGGTGGCCTCAGGTGGGTCGCTTTTGATCTCATTAATAATGACTCTACTGGAGAGATATTCAGTGCGAGACATGCACAGTGTTGCGCCCCATTTTTCTACTAACCATCCTGCAAGGCCTAGGTGGTCAAAATGCATATGCGTAACGATGACTTGTTTGACTGGCTTGGAATTGAGATGGGTGCTAAAAATTTCTTCCCAGAGCGCCTTTGTATCTTCTGTAGCCATTCCAGTATCAACTAAGGTCCACCCGTCTTGTTCCTCTAGCATCCATAAATTAATGTGATTTAAACTAATAGGAAGAGGCATGCGTACCCAGAAAATACCTGGGCCTACCTCAATTAGTTCGCCAGGATTAGGACGGTTATCAAAAGGATAAGATAGCCCATTAGATCCTGTTTTCATTTTATTCTCCTAAGCGAAAGTGGTGCATTAAAGTGTTTCTATAACTCAGTATTTAAAGACTCTTAATTGTTCCTCTAAGAATTAATTTAGCGTCCAGCTTAATACTCTCAGGGTCCATTGACTGAGTCTCAATTTTAGATATTAGAGTAGTAACGGATGTTCTTACCAATTCATTATGGGGTATTTTCACTGTGGACAAATCGTGATCTGTCCACCCTGCAGCGGGAATATCTCCCAGTCCGATTATGCAGAGGTCCTGTGGGACATTAATATTAAGTGTGTGTCGGCATCCTGAGAGAATCCCTAAGGCGGTATAGTCTGAAGTGCAAACAATAACGTCGGGTTTAACATCCTCTCTCCATAGCTCTACAATTGTCTGCAAGCCAGCTTCATAGCCATGAATGCCTGTCCGTTCAGAGATAATTCTTGTCCCTTGAGTTTGGTTAACAGTTTCAGCAAGAGAATCGCTTATACCAGAGACAACTTGACTATTGGGGTCTGAGCTGACGATGGCTATTCGTTTGTATGCTCTCTCCAGCAGTGCATTTCCAATATCACGTCCAACCTTCGTTGAGTCGATGGTGATAATCGAGGCATTGATCCCTGGAGCAGTATGATTTAACAGCACAATTGGGATATTACTTCTGATACATAAAGCCGACATATTGGCAGAAGGTGAGGTCGAAAAAACAATCACGCCATCTACCTGGTAACTAAGAAAATCTGTAAAGGCACGATCAACAGATTCTAAGGTGTTCGCTGACTGAACAACTGGTTTAAAACCCTTCTCTGTAATGGCCTCGCATAATCCCTTTAGTATTTCGGCTGCTTTTGGATGATCCCAATTAGCAAATAATATACCGACCAATCCGGACTGATTTTTAGACAAACTGCGAGCGATAATATTTGGTTGATAATCTAGCTTCGCAGCTGCATTTAAAATTTTTGCTTTTGTTTTTGCAGAAATACTCGCTCCCGGCGTAAACGCCCGAGAAACTGAAGCTTGGGATACGCTAGCTAGATCTGCTACGTCTTGAGAGTTACTTCTTCGCTTGACTGTCATTGTGGATTACACCGAAAAATGTATCGTTAAAATCATTTACTCAACACTGCCGCGGAATTGTGCATACGCTTGCAATGCTACTAGGTTAGTATTGCTTATTCAATATAAACCGATTTGGAATAGATGATTTGTTACTAAACAGGCGAACCTAGATGATAGTCAGTGCGCCAAACTTCACTTAAGAGAGATTAATCGCTTTTATAGTGACGTATTGCCTGTCGCATTTCTTTAATTATCTTGGCTTCATTTTTTTTAATTCGATCTGACAGGCCTCCCACGGCAACAACTAGAGCGCTCTCTGAGGAAACTCCTGGCAGAGCCATCGCGATCGCCCCGGTATCAGGGACAACACGATTGTATGCTTCGAAATATCCTTTGGTGCGAGTTGCTTCTACATCGATCATTAGTTCGTCGAGGTTGACTCTATGTTGAGCACTTGTAGCGCGGCGGTTCGCTCGTTTTACAGCTTTAGCAATCTCTTCATCATTTCTAGTGGCCAGTTGCGCGATGCCTATACCTGTGGTGAAAAGAGGTAGTTTAGCCCCTTGCTGAAAGCTTAATGAAATTGGGAAGGTACCAGTAATGACGGTGATCAATTGCATATGGATACCGTTAGGCATTGACAGTGTTACCGTCTCACCTAGAGATTTGTGAATATGATCTAAGATTTGCAGAGCATCACTGCTTGCTCCAAATAACTCTGGGAGCCAATCGCCGAGTTTGGTCACGCGCAGGGATGAAAAGTACTTTGTGGTATTCAGGTC
>DNBN01000230.1:3166-4672 GCA_003491845.1 Porticoccaceae bacterium
GGCTTTTGGTGGGTCTTGAACAGCTCTAAAACGCTGAACACACGTCCTACGGATTTAACAACATCTTTGCTCATAGGTATATTCTTTATAATTTTGATTAAAATAATAATTCATCTATATGAATTTGTAAATTATATATAAGAATTATTTGACAAGAATGAAGGACCAATTTAGAGTTCCAGTTAATCTTATAAGGGGCTTTAAAGATGTTTAAACCCTTGTCGGCCTTTTATTATATTACTTGTTGTCTATTCAAGGCAATTCAATAAGTTAGTGTATATTTTAGTATGTAGGATTTTATTTGGGGGCCATCTGAGCTGCAAATGCCAGATAAGTTGGTGTTTAGGGGGCGGTAGTAGGGGGTTTTCCGGTAGATTGCTATATATCTATTGATTACTGTTTTTTAATTACTTGGAACAATAAGTAACAGAGGAAATAAAGATGCATTTAAAGTGTTTAGGCTTCCATAAGGGCAATAAAAATGGAGTTAGTGTTGTTGCTCAACAGCTATTTCTATCGATTTTTCTACTTATTGCACTAGCATCATGTACTAAAAATCTGCAAATTGCCTCTACACCAGAACTATTAGATGCCGAGCATAGGGACTCAGATGTACTCGAAAAAGCTTATCAAGGGGTCGGAGGTAAGCAAGCTCTGTCAGCCCTCGAAGGTCTGTATATAGAAGATAGTAGAGATCGCTATTTGATGGGGCAGGGACCAGAGCCTGGGGTAGGGTTGTTCCGCGGAATTACCTCAGAAGCAAAGGTTTCATATGATCTATCTAATGAAGATTTTAGATTAGAGTTTGTTCATGCCAACCACTATCGTATTGAGCGCAACGTGACTGAATTGATTAAGGATGATGCTGCTTACCTGATGGGGTGGGATGATTTTTATCAAGAGAAGCCACCCGGTGTCAATAAGCCGATGAAATCTGACCGATTGGCTGTGAGTCTAAAGACGGAGAAGTTATTAAACCCTCATCTTATTTTGAAAGAGGTTATCGCAGACCCATCTTTAGTTCTAACTGACTCAACTGAACCAACGATGTTTGGCGCACGGTTAACTGAAGATGAAGTTTATCCAGTTTCTTTTTCGAGAGACAGGGCCAGTGGTAAAAGAGTCATTATCACTAATGAAAAATGGCTAGATAACTGGAGTTCTACTAAGTTCTTTGAAGAGTCTATTCTCGAGTATGAAATCGATTCTACTTGGCTCGAACGCTGGCAACGATCTACAGATAGCAATGCAGCTGAATATGAGCGGGTTGTAATTAAGAACGATGTTTATCCGATTAGTCTGATAATTGATCCCATCAGTGGTCATATATCTCAGTTAAATACTGTTGAATATGATGTGGTTTTGGGGGATGTTCCCGTTGAGGTCTTTTACTTTGACTGGAAGCAGTTTGGTGACTTGTTCTTTCCTACCCATATCCGCATGTCGGTTGCTGGCATTCCTGCGTTGGAGGTAACACGAAGTAATATCGAGGTTAACAAATCATTT
>DNBN01000230.1:4979-5957 GCA_003491845.1 Porticoccaceae bacterium
TTTCGAGGAGCAAGAGTAAGTCAGATTGTTCAGTCATTAGCCCACGCAGGATCCCCAGAAAAAGCTCTTGGTCGCCCCCATATTGAAGCCAATGAAATTGAACCAGGTGTGTTCTTGTTGGATGCGACTCCATCAGATGTCATATACGTGCTGGTGGTTGAACAAACTAATGGTGTTGTTGTTATTGAGCCAGGTTTCTTTGATCTCAAAGGCGAGGCAATCATCGACTGGATTAGTGAAAATATTCCCGATAAACCCATTACCCATATTATCGCGACTCATGCGCATATGGATCATGGAGGAGGGGTGCGGCCTTATGTCGCTGCCGGTGCCAAACTCATCGTCCATGAGAATGCTAAAGGATTTTTTGAAAAGGTACTTAGCCGTCCAGCATCTAAGATTTTACCGGATGCCTTAGATCGCAATCCAAGGCAGGGAGAGGTTTTAGTTGTGAGTGCTGATGAGCCGTTAGAGATTAGCGATGAGATTCGCCCAGTAGTGGTCTATCCGGTGGAAAATGGACATACAACAGATATGGTCATGATTATGGTGGCGAATGAAAAAGTACTATACAGCGGAGACTTGTATGTGGGGGCTCTGGCTCGATATGCCCCTGCTGCACGCAGAATCTCTCCAGCTAAACAACCAACATCCACCATAGAACTATATGACGCGATTCAACTATACCAGCTTGATGTTGAAACTTTGGTGGGGTCCCACAGTAAGAATGTGGTGAAGTATGAAGAGTTTGAGCAATTTATGGGTAAGTAAAACTTCTTCAAGAAGCCTTTTAGGTCGTAGATATTTGAGAACATATTCGTGAGTGAAAATAAGTTAGCAGCGATAACTAATAAGCTGCGCTGCTTTTTATATAAAAGAGCATAAATCTAAATATCAGAGTAAAAAACTGGGAATAAAATGTCTATTGTTGAGAATAACCAAGGTGGTCTAACTTTTATTGATGTGACTGTTATCGTC
>DNBN01000136.1 GCA_003491845.1 Porticoccaceae bacterium
TACAAGGAAATTGAACCCCATGTACAAACTGAAGTGGCAACGCTTTGGTCTAAAATCACAGATGAAAATTTGTTTGAAGTGAGTGACATGGCGGGTTACAAAGAAGAGTTTTTACGTCTATTTGGGTTTGGTTTAGAGGGTGTAGACTATGAGGCAGACGTTAACCCTGAGGTCAATATCACTCATCTTATTAGTGCATAACTGCACCTGATAGGCCCGTTATCAGCAACCTTATAATTAGGACTGGGATTAGGCCTATGATGAGGCCTAAGAAGAGGCGTAAAGCCTCATCATAGGGGCATAGGCCAAGGGTTAACCTAAGCTTGCGTTTTTCTATGTTAGCGGTTCAAGTGTTTAATAAAAATACTTACGATCTTCCAAAGCCCCATATAAATGCGCAACCTCTTCGGCATAACCGTTATAGATTTGCGTGCGTTGGCGGCCAAAGCCACCAATAACGCGTTCTGTTTTTTGCGACCAACGAGGGTGGTTGTGGTGCGGGCTAACATTGGCGTAAAAGCCATACTCTCTCGAATTTTGCTGCCACCAAGTGGTTTTTGGCATGTCTTCGACTAGTTCAATGCGCACAATAGATTTGGCATATTTAAAACCATACTTCCAAGGTAACACTAAGCGAATGGGTGCGCCTGTTTGCTGCTCTAATGGCTGGTCGTAGATACCGGTGGCCAGTAAAGCTAATGGATTCATGACCTCAGCAATGGTTAGCCCTTCGGTGTAAGGGCCGCCAGCCCAGTTTGCATTAGGCATTTGGGTTGCATCATTCACGGTAGTAAAGCGCACATACTTAGCGCGGCTATTGGGTTGCGCAGCGGCAATGACCTTGTGCAAAGGGATACCGTTCCAGGGAACTACCATTGACCAAGCTTCAACGCATCTAAAGCGGTGCACATGGGATTCTATGGCGAACTCGCCATATATATCAGCTAAATCATAAACCCCCTTCTTATCAGCTCCTGCACCTGTTATTTCAACTGACCAAGGTGAGGTAATTAAGGTTTGTTCAGCCTCAGACGGGTCACTTTTGTCAAACCCAAATTCGTAGTAGTTGTTATAACTATTAATAGTTTTTAAAGGCGTGGGTTCAAGCAATTCAGGGGCATTCGAGTCCGCCGCTAGCAAGGGGCCATTGCAAGCCATTGCTGCCATGGCAGACAAGCCTGCCCCAATGATCTTGCGACGGTTGCGAAAATCTTGTTCAGAAGTGATGCGAGAAGTTGGGATAGGTATCATTTGTCGGCCTTGTTAGCGAAATATAGCTAAGTTAATGGTTATACGTTTGCGCTAGAACCATGGATTCAAACCTTTGTTTTTAGTCCTAATCCGTAAATCACTTGCCAGTCGCAGTTAACCCGAGCACTTTTCCAACAGTGGCGTTCCAATTGGATGTGCATTCAGGACCACAGCGGGCCGCCCAACGCGGGAGAATAACCTGATGCGCAATGGTATCACGTTTATCAAGATCAGCTTTAGACGGCTTTACTAACACCATGTTGCCGAGTTCACCAAGGCCGCAGCTAACACCTGTTAAACACTCAATGGCTATATCGTCCTCAGTGGCTGTTTCTGCCCACATACGCTGATTTAGAGCCTCAAGTTCACGCTTTAATAAATTTTGCTGCGCGTTTGACAAAGCATTCCATTTATCTAAGTTAAAAGCACCAAAGGCCAGACCCCAGCCAACCCTTAGAGTAAATGCATGGCTCGCTACTTTATACCACTGTCCCGTATAAGCAGACATAGTGCCGGTTATAGCACAATCTAACACACCCTTAGTGAGTGCAGCATTGACTTCTAAAAATGGTACAACCACTGAAGTGCCCCCTACCCCTTCTACAAAATCACTCAAAGTGGTTGAGTAGACCCGTATACGTTTACCCTTTAAATCTGCAATCTTAGTCACTGGCGTATTGCACCACAATGTCTGACTTGGAAACGGGTACAACATCATTAACTTGGCATTGTAAATGTTTTGAAAAGCCCGATCTAAAGTCGGTCGGTAGGCATCTGATACCAGTTTTAACGTTTTTAGATCTTGCGATAAAGCTGACAAATCTGCCCCCTCAAAAATAGCATTATCAGCCGCCACATAGCCTGGCAGACCAAATGCAAAATCAAAGACGCCATTCTTAACTAAGCGCATAATTTCGAAGCCTTTAAGGTCTAAGGCGGTTTGTGGTTTGATTTCACCGATAATGCTGCCACCCGAGGCTTGAGCGATATGTTGGTTCCAAAATGGACCTTCATGTTTTTGATAATTGGTCAGATTATGCCAAGTACCAACCGCCTTGATAATGGCAGTGTTTTGTCCCCAAGCAGTCCCATTAACTAGCACTAACAGCATAGACCAAAATACATTCAATGCGGCTTTTTTCATTTTTAGTTAACCATTAAGTCCGGTAAAGCGGTGACGATACTTGGAAATACAGTGATGAGCACGACTGCCAACATAATGAGCATAAAGAATGGCAGCGCCGCGCGAGCTATGTATAAAATATTCTTACCACTGAGTGCTTGAATGACAAACAAGTTAAATCCAACAGGCGGTGTTATTTGGGCCATTTCTACCACGAGAACAATGTAAATGCCAAACCATAACAGATCAATACCAGCTTGTTGCACCATTGGCAAAACCACTGAAGTGGTCAACACTACAACAGATATACCATCTAAGAAACAGCCTAAAATGACGAACAAAAAGGTGAGGTAAACCAGCAACATGTAGGGGGATAGTTGCAAGGTAGCGATCATTTCAGCCAACATGCGAGGTAATCCTAGAAACCCCATACTAATCGTTAAAAAGGCAGCCCCTGCAAGAATAAGCGCTATCATACAAGAAGTCTTAACCGCTCCCATCAAACTTTCGTTAAAACTTTTGGTGGATAATGTGCCCGAGATCAAAGACAGGATTAAGGCACCAGCTACGCCAAAGGCGGCGGCCTCTGAGGGTGTGGTGAGTCCTGTATAAATAGACCCCAAAACAAATATGATGAGGCTTAACACGGGGATTAGATTGCGTATCGCTTTGAATTTATCAGCCCAAGTAAAGTGTCTAGTATCTTGTGGCACTGATTTTGGGCTAAGCTTAGCCCAAAGCGCGGTATAGCCCATGAATAAAACCACCAGTAACAATCCAGGTACGGCCCCTGCCATAAATAATCGTGCCACTGAAACTTCTGCGGCGACGCCATATACGATCAAAATAATCGATGGTGGTATCAGTAAACCTAGGGTACCCGAACCTGCCAAAGTGCCAATGGCCATCCTTGTATCATAACCACGCTGTTTTAATTCAGGCAGTGTCATGCGACCAATCGTTGCGGCAGTAGCAGCGGACGATCCAGACACAGCAGCAAAAATACCGCAGCTTAATATATTAACGTGAAATAACTGACCAGGGAATTTGCTCAGCCATGGTGTAAGACCTTCAAATAGATCTTCAGACAGGCGAGTACGAAACAAAATTTCTCCCATCCAAATAAATAGTGGTAATGCGGTGAGGGCCCAACTAGAACTAGCCCCCCAGGTAGTGGTGGCAAAAATAAGACCAGAAGCGTTATTGTCCAACATGACCATGGTCAACAAACCCAATAACATAAGGGTCAATGAAACCCATAATCCAGCCGCTAATAAAACAAATAATACGACCGTTAAGATGCCCGCAATTAAAAGAGGATCCATTACACTTCCTCCAAATTGAGCTCGTCTTCATAATCTTGATAACAGGGCTTTGCCCCGCGCAGAACCCGTATTAACTCGTCCACTAAGGCAATATTAAAAATCAACATGCCTAAGGACATACTCGATTGTGGTATCCATAGAGGTATGGGTAAATAACCCACAGAGACGTCTTTAAACACCCATGATTCATATACCATATAGCCTAAATGCCACGACATTAACGTTGCCAAGCCTGATCCCACAGCTAGAACAAGAAATTCCTGCCGATGCCGCTGGACCCTAGATAATCGCTGAATGACCAAACTAACACGGATATGTCCACCTTTTTTAAGTGTATAAGCCAAACCTAAAAAGCTTGAGGCTGCTAAAAAGAAACCCGACAAATCATCAGTTGATGGCACAATATAGCCCATCCAGCGAGACACAATTTGGACTAATATAACCAAGGTAATGGCCACAATAAAGAATCCAGCTAAGGCCCCAGAAAAGGCATATAAACCATCTAAAAAACGCCGCATATTAAATCTCTATAATAATAAAAAGAGCAACTGAATTGTTTTTCATATCAATTCAGTTGCTTGAGTATGGCTATTACTACTTTTGATATTCAGCCATAATTTTAGCACCTGAGGCACCTGCTTCTGCGGCCCATTCAGCTGCCATAGTAGAGCCAATGGCTTTTAATGCCGTTTGTAATTCTGCACTTGGCTGCACTACAACCATGCCATTTGCACCTAAACTTTCGGTTTTAATGCGTGTTTCTTCAACTGCCATTTCCCAACCACGGGTTTCAGCTTTGCTAGCAGCAGCTAATACCGCTTTTTGAACATCCGCATCCAAACGCTTAAAAGCCTTGTTATTCACAAACACCATATTTTTTGGTATCCATGCCTGCACATCGGTGTAGTGACGCACAAAATCCCATGCTTGGCTACTGACACCAGTTGATGGCGAAGTAATCATGGCGTTAATAATGCCAGCCCCAAAGGCTTGAGGAATTTCAGGTACTTGTACCGTAGTCGGAGTAGATTCAAGTAATACAGCCAAGCGAGAAGTAGTAGGCGAATAAGCTCGCATTTTCAAACCCTTTAAATCAGCAATACTGCTAATTGGATCCTTAGTATAAAAGCTCTGCCCGGGCCAAGGAACGGCATATAATAACTGTAGGCCATTACTGGCCATAACATCTTCAACAGCACTGCGAGAAGCATCCCAAAGATCTTTAGCTTGGCTAAAATCTGAGGCTAAAAAAGGAATATTGTCTAACTTAAAGACTGGATCATCATTACCCAAAACACCCATGAACATTTCGCCAATAGGTACTTGTCCTGTGCGCACGGCACGATGAATTTCTGGGTGCTTAAATAACGATGCACCCGAGTGAACAACAATATCTAATTCGCCGTCAGTGGCTGCCTTAACGTCAGCGGCAAAGGCCCGAACATTAATTGTTTGATGATAGCCATCGCCATAGGGAGTTGGCATATCCCATTTCGTAGCCGCTGTTGCGCTGGTTGCAGCTAGCAAAGTGACAGCCGTAACTACTGTGGTAAGCAGGCCATTATTTGATTTTATTTTGATACTCATATTTATGCTCCAAAGGGTTAAAGCACAGACCATGTAAACCGCTTACTATGCTCTGGCTAAATAACTTCATTGCAAGACACGTGCCTGATGCCAATTAGTCTCTAAGTATTTGTTTATATGCACTATTAAAATTAATCTAACTTATAAGGCCGCTTAAAATGACAGCAAATGAGTCATAAGTGACTAATAAGGAAGTTCAAACGAGTCACTTTTAACCCATGTCAAAAACAAATCTAAGGTCTGCTCAACTGGTGTTTCCTCATTCTGAGGTAGAGTTTTTTCCGAGGAATATTTAACGCTTTTGCAGTACGCTCCAAATGGCCCTGGTTCTGCAGCAAAGTGGTTTCGATCAACCCCTTCTCGAACTCGTCCATTTGCTCCCCTAAACCCCCTTTACTTGATAAGTTCGAGGGCTGAATATCACCAGATCCTGGAGCAAAAAATGTCAAACCCAGCGCCCAGCGCTCTGCTTCATTGTTGATTTCGCGGACATTCCCATGCCATTCTCGAGCTTGAAGAGCCTGCAACTGTAAAGTATGTAGGGTTGGGCAAGGGAGATTATATTTTTGTGCAGCTAGTTCGGCGAAGTGCCTAAACAATAAGCCCACGTCCTCTTTTCGCTGCGCCATACTAGGCAACTCAATGTTGGTTACATTGAGCCGATAATAAAGATCTTCACGAAAGTCTCCTGCATCTGCTGCTTGTCTTAAATTCAATTTACTAGCAGCAATGACACGCACATCTAAATGAATAAGTTCGTTACCACCCAAGCGTTCTAAACATCGTTCTTGCACAACTCGCAGAAGGCGCACCTGCAAATGGGGTGGCATACTTTCGACTTCGTCTAAAAAAATAGTGCCCCCATTGGCATATTCTAATTTACCAATGCGGCGTTTTTGAGCCCCAGTAAAAGCACCTGCTTCGTGTCCGAATAATTCACTTTCAATCATAGACTCAGACAGTGCGCCACAATTTAGCGCTACGAATGGTTTTTTTGCTCGGCTACTAAAATCATGTAAGCAATGAGCAACAACTTCTTTACCCGTGCCAGTGGCACCATTAATAATTAAATCGACATCTAACTGAGCGAGCTGCAAAACTGATTGACGAATACCCTGCATGACCTCGCTATGACCCAATAAACGATGTTCAATTTCATGTTTTTCCGCTAGGGATATGCGCAGGGCTCGGTTTTCTAAAACTAACTGTCGTTTTTGCCATGCTCGATGAATGGTGTCCATTTGTTTTTGTGGATCATCCGTTTTTTCAAGAAACTCATAAGCCCCAGATCGAATAGCCTTAATAGCTATAGCGATATCTGCATGGGCGCTAAATAAAATAATAGGAATCTCTGGATCAATCGCTTGTACCGCCTCTAGCACCGACAGGCCATCCATTTTAGGCATGCGCAGGTCACACACAATGACGCCCATCCATTTTTGGTTACAAAGTGCTAAAGCATCCATAGGATGTTCAAAATCTAAGCCTTCATAACCTTCAAGGGAAAGAGTTTGGCAAAAGGATTGTCTGACCGATTGCTCATCATCAATCACCAACACTTGGCCTAAAAAGGTTGCATTACTCATGACTTAATCTCTGCTTGAAAATGACTATTGTGGGGTAGACGCAAAGAAAATATAGCACCTTTCATAGGATGTCGAACGACGGCAAGTTGGCCACCAAAATCCTGTATAATATTGTAAGAAATAGACAACCCTAAGCCTAAGCCTTGGTCGACCTCTTTGGTCGTAAAAAAGGGGTTGAACACCTGTTCATATAACTCTGGCGCTATGCCTGGTCCATTATCTGCAATACGCAATTCAATTTGACCTTCGCTATGCAAACATTCAATGGTTATTTTTTTTGTGTGTAGATTATCTGCTACGGCGTCCAATGCATTAGACATGAGGTTCAAGACCACCTGCTCTAATTGTATTTGCTCTGCCATCACCATGTTATTTTCAGATGGCATGTCCACTACTATTTCTGTGCTGTGCGTTTGAGAGTGACTTTGTAAAAGTGTTAACACATGGTCCACAACCTGATTTAAACATACGGTTTGAATACTATCTCTGCGTTTGCGCGCCATCGATTTAAGCCTTGCTATAATACTTGTTGAGCGCTTAGTTAAAGATGATATCTGCTCAAAATTAGCCTCTGCTTCATGCGCTCGACCTTGTTGTAGCAGCCTCACTCCATTATGTGCATAATGGCCGATTGCAGTCAGGGGCTGATTAATTTCATGTGAAATACCAGCTGAAAGTTGCCCTAGGGCTGCCAGCTTACCTGCCTGCACTAATTCGGCCTGTTTTTCAGTCAATTGGTCCCGAAAACTCCGCAGAGAGTTAGCCATCGTACCAATTTCATCACGTCCTTTTACTGGCACCGACTGCTGTAAATTACCGGCTGCAATAATACGCATGCTGCCATCCAATATTCTAATACGTCCAACAAGATGCTTTGCAACATAAAGCCAAACAATTAATATGCTCAACATTACACTGGCAAGACTAGTCGCTATCATTAAGCGATTACCCTGAGCTATGGCATTATTTGATTGCGCTACCGCTTGCATCGATGCCTCTCGCACAGCAGTAACATGAGTACTGATGTAATCATTAAAACTTGCTAACTGTATTTCCAGACTGGTTAGAAGTTGTTCACCTGCTTCAAATTGCAAGCGTTCCTGACGCCGAAGCTCAAACATATTTAAATCACGCTGAACAAAGTAAAGCACCTCATCCACCCTAACCCGAAGCTCTGAGAAACCCTTAACCAAGCTCATGTTATCAATGTACTGAACGATACTCAGGTTAAGTTCATCAGCCTGAATTGCTGTTGCTATGAGAGAGTCTGGGTCGGGTAAGTGATGGGCTCGCCCAACCAGATTAACCAGCAAACTGGTATCTGCCTTTAACCGAAAGAGGACCTGTAAGTCAGTGTTTAATTGAGCAATGGTGCGCTCTCCCTCACGCTTGATCACAATACCAGAACTGGGAATGTCTTCATTGAATCGACTTCTGATATATTTTTGTGTTTTATCTATCAAAGGATCTATGTCTGCCAAAAATCCACTAACAGCCCAACGCAAACCCTGACTTTCAGCTTCTTTATCCATTTTAAGCTTGAGTTGCTGGAGAATATTTTGGTTGAGGGCGTTAAGGGTTTTAATCACACCTTGCAATTGATCGTCTAAGCTCACTTGACGATCAGTCATCGCTGACCTTGCCAGATGGATCTGAGGCAGCACACTGGCAATGGCTTGAGTTCCTTGATTTAACTGTTGCCAGAGCAACTTCCTCGATTCAGAATCTTGCACTGCCATAAGTGCTGGGGCTAGGGAGGTAATGGTTGCGGCTTCAGTACTTAACTTCACCATTGAACCCAGTGAAGGGATGTCTTGCTCAACGACAGATTTTAGTTGATTACCTAATTGATTATGCAAAGACCAACCAATGACACTGGTAATTAGGGTCAAAAGACTTAGAACACCAAAGGCAGTAAATAATCGATCACGAATACTGTGACCGCGAAATATTTTCATTATAAAGGCAAGTCATTAAGTAAGAATAGAGTGGATGAGGTAAGTTAACCCAAATACACCGCTGAATGCTAGGGTATGGCTGGCAATAACACTTTATTTAAGGCACAAAAAAACCGCACATGAGCGGCAATTGTTTTCTGAGCGTTGTGGAAATGGCGGAACGGACGGGACTCGAACCCGCGACCCCCGGCGTGACAGGCCGGTAGTCTAACCAGCTGAACTACCGCTCCGCATAAACCCTGAAAAAGGTTGGTGGGTGTTGCAGGGGTCG
>DNBN01000080.1 GCA_003491845.1 Porticoccaceae bacterium
TTATAAGCAGTTTGTCTTGCAGCCGCCTCAGAATAGCCTGCCCTTCTAGCGGCTTCTGCACCGTTACCAGTCTCTGCGTAATGAGCCGCAAATCGCTTCTGGCGCTCTATCATTTTACTTCTCCTCATGGTCAGGGTTGCCACAAAAATCAGTGTGTATCTTACCATAAATTGGTTATTTTTTGATCAACTCCCCGTCGCCTTGAGCGCGAACCGAGGCGGCGGGAACTGTACTTAGACTGTAAGCTACTGATTAATAATAATTTAATGATTTCGATAATCAGCTTTTGTTACATCCTTTGTTACTTAAAATATTCTATTCTGATGCCTAGAGTAAAGATGTACATGTCCTTTATGGCTCACCAGAAAACCTCTCAAAAGTAGGACTATTTATCTGAAGACTAGGTTTACTTGTGGGTCTGGGCTCGATTATAAAAGTCATAAATAACACCACGAGTCACGTAAGGCAAAATTTGCTTCGATTTGCGAGCATGTTCTGGGTCAGCATTATATGCTTGAAGATCTTTTTCACTGTCAAATAGTAGCGTTATTGCAATTCCAAAGCTGTCATCAACCACTTCTCTCTCGCTTGGCAACGAATCGCCGACATAAACTGCGCGCACCATCGGTAGCGAGCCATAACTGCTCGCTATATTTGTTATATTTGCCACAGTTTCTGCTGTAGTTTCAGATTTAAACCAAAATAGTACGGTATGCACAACTGGTATATTGCTGTTGACCGATGAATTTTCTTCAGCTGCAGATGCATGGACAATCGAAGCGCTCATTAATGTATACAGCATTAATAATGTGGCAGCGATACGCAGTGGGATACAATTTTTCATCTTATTCTCCTGGGAATAATCACTTTAATCTTTAATAACTTCGTTCGTCGGCCATACTGCGTTTAACGTATGAAAGCTCGACATGGCTACTGGCCAACCAGCGTAATGAGCAACATGAGCAATGATCTCCTCGAGCTTCTCTCTCGGAATGCCAATGTTGCGAGCAACAGCAAAATGAATCTTTTGCTCAGAGGTTCGGTTCATAGCGATAAGAGCAGCGCAGGTGGCGAGTGAACGCTCCTGTAAACTTATTTCTGTTCCTTGCCACACATCACCAAAAAGATGCTCTATCGTATATTTTTGGAATTTCTTGGGTAGAGCCAACGCATCGGGATCCAAGCCAGGAAATAGTTTACCCGCCATCGCCATACCCTTTTGATGCCTATCACTAGTTTCAACTGGCAGCTCCTCAGAAAAAGCTGAAAAGCTTAAGATCGCACAGGACATTATGTGGATTGCTATATATTTTATGCTCATTATAGATATACCCTTTTAATTGTTTTGACAGTAAATTTATTCGATTAAAGTTTGAGGCAGCTTCTGTGAAAAGTCCTTTTCTTAAAGCGATCCTAAAGCTGTAATATCGGTATACTTGATTGGTAATCTAGTAAGCCTTAGTCCAGTTGCGTCGCGGATAGCATTGGCGATAGCGGGACTACCTGCTATGAGTGCCACTTCCCCTGCCCCTGAAGGATGGATTGCTGGGTTATCGATAATATCAATATCTAGGCTAGGGATATCACTCATTCTGGGAATCATATAATTGTGGAAGTTATTACTAGCAATTTGCCCATCCCCTATTTCAACCTTCTCCATTAATGCCATCCCTATGCTCCAGACAAGATTACTCTCGATCTGAGCTCGTAACTGATCAGGGTTAATCGCCATACCAACATCCTGAGCACAACACATTCGGTCAATACATATTTTTCGGGCTTCGTGGTCTATATGCAGATCAACAGATACAGCGACAAAGCTATTTTTCTCGTAGACCCCACAGGCGAAGCCTCTCCCGTATCCGCTCTTTGTCGGAAGCGATTTCCTGTTAGCTATTGTTTCAACCCTTTTTAAGCAATTACCAAGCCGAGCCATACTGTCAGGTATATTCATTAGCTTAAATCTGACCGGATCAATACTTTTCTGACGCGCAAGCTCATCCATCGTGGACTCAATTACAAAGGTGTTGGGAGCACCATTTAATGATCTCCAAACGCCTAAATCGATCGGCAAATCAACTTCTTTATATTCGACGCGAATGCTGGGAGACTTGTAAGCGGGATGCGCACCGCGCGAAACACCGAAATCTCCGCCTGCAGTTGACCTTTTGAATGGGAGTAACCAATCCGGTAGCCGCGATCGAGAATAAAATACGTAGCCTGATGCGTAAGCATGCCACCAGTTTGAGAGCACGCCCTTATGATCGCAAGCAAGCCGCATTCGATGACTAGATGGCGAACGGTTTCTAGCCACTCTAAACTCATCTTCCCTAGTCCATTGAACCTTGATTGGCAAACCAGTAGCCAGAGCGAGTCGGGCAGCATCTTGCTCCACCTCGTAATGCTCACGACCACCAAAACCACCACCCATTCTCATCGGATGTACTTCAACTTGATCCTCGCGGAACCCAATATCATCAGCACAGTGCCGCTTAATTGCCCAAGGATCTTGGGTTCCAGTCCAGATATTAATTCGTTCAATATCATTAATTTTTTCAATATGAGCGACCGCAGCTCTCGGCTCCTGCATTGCATGAGTCTGTAATTGTACGGCGAATTCTAAATCTACATCCCAATTAGCAATCGGGTTGTGGTTTTCATCTTGAAGAGTGCTTGGTAGATCACCTCTCTGAAGTGCAACATTTATATCAAGCAGTTGATTAATTTTTTCTTGGTTTATGGGCTCCGGCAATTCCCATTCTATGATTACTGAGCGAACTACTTTGTCTAGACTTCCTGGTGTCCGACAAACTACCCCTACAAAGTCGCCGTCTCTAACAATATCGAAAAACCCTATGATATTCTGCACGGTTGAAAAATTTAACTTTTTCAACCGCGCTTTTCGTACGGGCGGTTTTATCACTCGACCATAAAGCATGCCAGGCAGCTGTATGTCACCAGAGAAAACAGGTGCACCAGTTACTAGATCTTTTATTCCGCGTGGTTCGGCTTCTTGTCCAACTTGTTTTTTAATTCTTCTGGGATCAAAGGTGTATAAAGTGGGAATAACTGAATTCTCGAAATCTAGTTCAATTGACTCATCGGTGACCAGATCTTGATACCCTATGCGAGGACTTCCAAGAATTACAAAGCCACCCTCAGTATCGATGACCTCATCTACAGATATTTTATTGATTTTTGCGGCACGACAACGTAAATTCTCGCGCATACTAGCAGCGGCGATGGCAACTGGTTTGGAAAATAGCATCATTGAGAGGCTACCGGCTGTAAATCCAATTGGCGCAGTTTCACTTGTCGTAGGGTAATGCAAGGTTATATCTTGCACTCTGATATTTAGCTCTTCAGCAACAATTTGCGCTAATCCTGTATTTGCATTTTGTCCCATTTCCATACGGGGGCAAAGCATATGAACCTTTCCATCCGGCCGAACCTGCAACCAACCCTTTCCAGAATCAGCATTTGGAAACTCCAATGTCGGGCCAACTGAGACAGATTTCTCCTTAATTGATCTTGCTGAAAAGGCAATTGTAATTCCTCCAGCGATCCAAGCTGTAGCCTTTAAAAATGATCTTCGGGATACATCAGGCATTGATATCACTGCTCTGCTGGAGTATTACTGCTGCTCGTAGTATTGCTTTTTTTATTCGATCATAAGTTCCACATCGGCAAAGAATAGAATCCATAAAGGTATTTATCTGCTCCTCGGTCGGATTTCTGGTTTTAGATAGAAGCCCCCATGCCTGCATGATCTGTCCAGAATGGCAGTAACCACATTGAGGGACTCGCTCATCTATCCACGCCTGCTGTAATGGATGTAATTTCTCGTTGTCTTGCTGAAGTCCCTCAATTGTTAGAACTGAGGTTCCTGCAATATTGTTTATCGGAGTTATGCAGCTGCGCACTGGCTCGCCGTCAACATGAACCGTGCAAGAACCACATAGTCCTTTACCACATCCAAATCGGGTGCCAATCAAGCCAAAATATTCCCGAAGCACTGAGAGGAGAGTTTCCTCCTCCCATACACCGGTTACGACTCTTTCAGTTCCATTTACAAATAAATTCATATTAGGCTTGTTAAATATCAGATCAGAAATTCGTTCTAAGAGTGAGACCATAAGACCTTGGCTCTTCTACCCAGATTCCTCTTGCAGCAATTCTGAGTGGAGTATTCAAAGCAAATGCTGTAGTAATCTCGTTGGTAAGATTATTGCCCCAAAGCTCTAATATCCATGAGGCCTCTATATCACTTAACGTGAAACGAGCGCCGACTTTTGTGTGAGCTTTTTGAATATCGAACGCTAGTGGCCCAGCAGCGCCAATTGCTTGGGTGCCAGTACGCTTATCGTCCTGCCATTGGCCAGAAATTGAAACAGAGTATGCTAAGTCCGCAGAATCAATAAGAGAATTGTAAGTAAGCGAGAGTGAAGCACTATCTTTTGGCGCACTGGTCAGGGCGTATCCGCATAGAGTTTTGACTGACGCAGGAGCATTAGGCTTATTACTATCGCAGTCATCGGGGTAGCGAGCATCTGCTCGAGTCCATGATGCCGCCATCTGAAACTCATCTGTTGGTGCCCATAATGATTCTATTTCAAAACCCTTACTAACCGCCTTATCAACGTTAAAGGTCTTGAACGCAGCTCCGGTGAATTCCAAGATTTGGAAGTCTTCCATTTCCATATCAAACAATGCGACATTAAGACGAAGGCGGTTGTCTAATAGTTCGGATTTGACGCCCAATTCAAATGAATCAAGCAACTCAGCTCTAAAA
>DNBN01000299.1:0-150 GCA_003491845.1 Porticoccaceae bacterium
TAACGGGCTAACATCAGGCTTGTTAGCAATACCATGACCCAAGGTACCCACAAAACCAGATTCACCTGCCTGTGCTGACAGGACGGTCTTTAAGCGAGAAGATATATCAGCATACAGCTGCGCACAGGTAGTTTTACCATTAGTACCAGT
>DNBN01000299.1:416-670 GCA_003491845.1 Porticoccaceae bacterium
GTAGTTTTACCATTAGTACCAGTAACGGCTACAAGCCTCAATCGATGAGAAGGATTGTCATAAAATTTTCCAGCAATTGAAGACAACGATAAACGCAAGGATTGCACGCCTACAATAGGGATCAATCGACGATCGGCCTGATCAGAAAGGTAGGTGCTGGCATTGTTAATATCGGCAAAATCAACCAATATCGCCGCTGTTCCTAATTCAATAGCTTGCGGAATATAGTCCATTCCATTTTCTGATAGACCTTT
>DNBN01000299.1:973-1358 GCA_003491845.1 Porticoccaceae bacterium
AGAGCAATAAAAACATAACCTGGCTTTACGTCTTGACTGTTACTAGTAATCCCTGACACCCACACCGAGGGGCAAACCTTGGAGTGGTGCTGATCAGCAAGCAAAGTAGCCAGCATCATTGAGGTTTGAGTTAGTTCAGCTGTCATGAGTCACCTCGCTTGGTAGCAAGGGAAGAGGTCGTAGCAAGTGTTCGACTTTCATCAATTCGGTCAGGTGTAACTTGCATTAACCGGAGAGCATTACCAGTCACCTCAGAAAAAACTGGTGCTGCAACAAGCCCTCCAAAGTAGTCACCATCGCTGGGCTCATCAATAACCACTACAGTAACTAGCCTAGGATTATCAACTGGCGAAAGACCAGCGAAAGCAGACATGTAACGATTTTC
>DNBN01000299.1:1594-5365 GCA_003491845.1 Porticoccaceae bacterium
ATGTAACGATTTTCATCATAACCGCCACCACGCTTAACCTTGTGCAATGTACCGGTCTTGCCGCCCACTGAATAGCCATCAATCATCGCTCGTTTTCCGGTGCCTTTGTCACCACTGGCCGCTAACAACATTAATTTAATTTGTTTTGATATCTCAATATCAATGACACGTTCACTGTCAGGGGCAGAATCAAGTGCCACCAAGGACACCTCTTTGCGTACACCATTGTTGGCTAATACAGCGTATGCTCTTGCCAACTGAAGGGGAGAAACGTTCAAGCCATAGCCAAACGCGAAGGTTGCCTGCGTCACAGGGTCCCATGTTTGATAAGCGGGCAAGCTACCCATAGTCTCACCAGGAAAACCACTGCCTATAACTTCACCAAAGCCAACTCTTTGAAATAGATCACGAGTGGACTGCGGATCTAAAGCTAATGCAATCTTGGTAGTACCGACCTGACTTGATTTAATTAAAATTCCAGCTAAATCCAATTGACCATAATTTACAGGATCAACAAAGGTTTTATAATCCACCTTTAAATAACCTGGACTAGTTTCGATGAGGCTCTCCGCGGAAAACCGACCGCTCTCTAGAGCGGCCAGTAAAGTAAAAGGTTTTACAGTGGAGCCAGGCTCCATAAGGTCGGTCATGGCGCGATTGCGAACAGCACTCTGACTTAAGTTGACTCTATCATTTGGATTAAATGATGGTTGATTAACCATAGCTAATACTTCACCGGAGCGGACATCAAGTATTACGATAGAGCCTGACTTGGCATTATGCTTTTGCACAGCTTTTTTCAACGCCCTGTAAGCGGCATATTGGACACGCAAATCTATGCTCAGTCGCAACTCCTCCCCTGGCCTAGCAGGATTGATTAAAGAAATATCATTAATCACTCTTCCAGCCCGGTCTTTTACCACCTTTTTTGCACCAGATTCACCCGTCAGCCAGGTATCATAGGCAAGCTCTATGCCCTCCTGACCATTGTCATTAATATCGGTGACACCCACTAGCTGCGCAGTAACCTCACCCGCAGGGTAAAATCGCTTGTATTCTCTCTCGACCGAAACACCAGCAATATTTAAATCTAAAATGCGCTCTGCCCTGTCAATGGGCAACTGTCTGGCAAGATACATAAATGACTTATGACGGTATCGACTTAAACGACTCTTCAACTGACTCTCAACTAACCCCATTTCGTCAGATAGTCGCGCTATGTCTTTTTCTTGGATTTGCTGAGGGTTTACAAAGACTGCTGCAACAGGCGTGCTAACGGCTAGTGGTTGGCCATTTCTGTCGGTAATAACACCCCTATAAGCAGGAATCACCACCGTTCGAATAGATCTGTTATCGCCCTGCGATTGCAAAAAATCAACCCCGCGCGCCTCACTGGGCAGAATTTGCAATTGCGCTATTTTGCCTAAAAGCATTAGTGGCAGGGAGGCCAAAAACAACATTACTAAGTAGTAACGCCATCGCGGTATAACTGCTTTTACCGATTTTTTGGCCACGTTTTCACTCTACCTTTTAATAACTTACCTAATATTTAATACATCTAATACAGTGGGTTACCGACTGCTTCTCACAATGACAATCTCACTTGATAGCGGATTGTGCATATTGAATTTATCAATAGCGGAGGTCTCAATGCGCTGCAGAGAACCCCAAGCACTTTGCTCCAAAAGATAACGTCCATAATCAACTTGCAGTTGGTTTGATTTAGCCTCTAACATAACTAGCTCTGCATACCGCTCTCTACAAAGATGGCTCACATAGGCCACCGATATTGCGGTCATAACAACCGCGACCCAGAGCACTAAAATCTGTATGGGGATTGAAAGAAAGTTAGAGGATTCAGAATAAGTCATATCAAGCAATCCTTTCCGCTATGCGCATAACGGCACTACGAGATCTAATATTGCTGTCTACCTCAAAAGTAGATGGCTTAACCGCTTTACCTACTTTTTTTAATCTAACACCACGATCAACATCCTTAATGGGAAGATGTTTGGGCAACTTAATACCTCGCTCTTGATCACGAATAAAGCGCTTAACGCGCCGATCCTCCAGCGAGTGAAAGCTAATAACTACTAGTCGACCGCCAATCTTTAATAGATCAATAACCTGACCTAGAACTACATCTAGATCTTCAAGTTCGCGATTTATAAAGATTCGAATTGCCTGAAAAGCTTTGGTGGCAGGATGACGCCCCCGTTCCCATGCGGGATGCGCCGCAGAAAGTATTGAGGCCAACTGAACGGTGCTAGTAATTGGCTGTTTGGCTCTTTCTCGCACAATAGCCGAAGCCATGCGCCGGGCAAACCGTTCCTCGCCATAGTCCTTAATAACTCTTGCGATATCATCCTCAGAGGCGTCCGCAAGCCACTGCGCGGCAGATAACCCTTTAGAGGTGTCCATGCGCATATCCAAAGGGCCGTCGCGCATAAAACTAAAGCCCCTGCCAGCCTCATCTAACTGCGGCGAGGAGACACCCAAATCCAATAAAATACCAGAGACTTTACCCTTAAACCCCGCCGCCTCGACAAAATCAGCTAAATCCGCAAAACTACCATGAACGAGATTCAAACGATCCTCTCGTACAAAGCGTTCATTGCCTGACGCAATTGCCTGGGGGTCTTTATCGATAGCTAAAATAGATCCTTGCTCTGACAACTGGGCAATCAGCTGAGCACTATGACCTCCGCGGCCGAACGTTGCGTCCACATAGAAGCCATCCGCGTCTACAACCAGTGCATCAATCGCTTCTTGCAACAATACTGTTATATGCTCAACCACAAAACCCCCCATCTTTTACCAAGATAGATTCTTTAGCGCATCTGACATACTTTCTCGATTACTCAGCATGCCTCTGTAATTTTCTTGTGATTTTTCTCGCTCAATATTCCAGTTGTCCTCGGCCCAAATCTCTAGTCTCTGGGTCCGACCAACCAAAATAAGTTTTTTATCAATTTGAGCGTAATCTCTGAGCTCTGATGGAATTAATATACGACTACTACCATCAAGCTGGGCGTCTTTAGCCTGACCGACCACAAAGCGACTCAGCATCTCGCCAAGATCATCGAGCGCTGGCAAAGCAGCCACTTTTTCTTCAAATTTTTTCCACTCAGGCAATGGCGATAAAGTTAAGCAGGTTGATTTCATGTCAATTGTAATTACTAGCTCCCCACCACAAATCTCGGACAACAAGCGACGATAGCGGGTCGGAATTGCCATTCGACCTTTCGCATCCATATTAATCGGATCGCTACCTCTAAACATTTTTACCCTTTCTTAATTATTGACACGCTTTTAAGCCACTTTTCACCACTTTTTCCCATATGCCCACACTATTGCTGCACAGGATGAATGTCAAGCGCTAAAGAATGATAAAAATTCAATAAAATCAGTGAGTTCCGACGATATCTATATTCCCCACCAAAGACTCGAGAGAGGTTCTATTTTTTAACAATATAAAACAGAAAAGTACCACGATAAGTTAAAGTAACTTCTAGCTTATAGATTTTTAGGACGTTTTTGATATAAAAAAAATTATTTTTATATCAATTTTTTGCGTCTACGCCAAAAACAAAAAGGCTAGTAGATATCTACTAGCCTTTTTGTTTTTCTGTAGCAATTTATAAGTTGACCGATAAGCCGGGTTCTGTCGTGGACAATCATTCATCTGGGACAAGCGTCACCACTTGCCTCAAGCAACCTACCCGTTCCCAACGCGGGCCGCGCCATATGGAAACCTATTTGGTCTTGCTC
>DNBN01000055.1 GCA_003491845.1 Porticoccaceae bacterium
CTGCTGTGACAGGGCTGCTGTTTCAATTAGGGCCTTTGCTGTGGTTATCTCAGTAAGCCCAGCTGACACCTTTGTTTTAGCTTGATATTTGGCATACTCCGGTACGGCAATGCTCGCTAGGATACCAATGATGGCCACAACCACCATCAGTTCGATCAGGGTGAAACCTTTTTGTTTTTGTTGTTCTTTGATTTTTCTCATTATTAATCTCCGTATTATTTAAAACATCCTTAAGCTCGAGTTCAGATTTAAAAACCGACAGGAAAGACAGAAAACACAACTTATTTAAGATCTTTACACGTCATCCTTTTTAAAACCGAGCTTTGTCTATTCATTATTAAATAGACCGTTCAAGCGTTGTTTAAAATTTACGTTTTTGCCACTTTGAGGCGATAATTTTGCAAAAAAAATGATCCGATTTGTATATTTGTGATGTTGATCACATTTAAAGTGCATCTTTAAGCATTTTTTAGCGCTTAGGCTTGATAATAAGGTATGTCACTAATCAAAAAATTCTATTTTGAGCGAAAGTTAATACAGGGTTTTAGCTAAAAAAAGGGTAGTTAAGACCACAAAAGTGAAGTCAGCATCATTTTTTATTCAATAAAGAATAAATATTCATTTTTTATACTAGACTCTACCAATACTAGTACTAGATTCACGCTAAGAAACTAAGACCGTTTACAATGTAGTACTAAAACATTTACTGGAACACTGACTTTAACAACAAGGATTGTTGTGCAGACACTTATCTCTAATACCGATGGCTTTTTTGAGCGACTCATTACTATGGGTTTGCTATCTCTCAATGAATTAGATCGTGCAATTAATCAGGCGACTACGGATGATGTGCCGCTAGTAAGGTATTTATGCCAACAGGGTTTGGTCGATGAAAAGCATCTTGCACAAGCAATTAGTCAAGAGTTAGCCATTGAGTTATTTGACCTAGATCAACACACACCGACAGACAGATCCGTATCTTTAATTGACCGCGACCTATTCTGTGAGCATTTAGTGCTACCACTGTTCATTAGAGATAATCAACTATTTATTGCAACACCTGACCCTTTTGAAACCACTATTTGGGACCAACTTAGATTTAACATGCAAATGCCGATAGTACCTGTAGTAGTAGAATACTCAAAAATCATAGGTATGCGCGCTAAATGGCTCAATAACAAAGTACAAGCGTTGTCTGATTCACTTAATATTAGACCTGAGGAATATGCTGTAAAAGAGGATACAGCAAGCTTTACACTCACTGAAGAGCAAAACCTAGATAGCGAAGCTCCGATAGTACGATTTTTAAATCGGATGATCTCAGCGGCAATTGAAGCAAAGGCTTCAGATATACATTTTGAGCCCTATGACAAGCACTTTCGTGTGCGCTTTAGAATTGATGGTATTCTTAGAGATATTTTCAGCCCGCCATCGAGTTGGAGCTCGCGCATAGCTTCTCGAATAAAGATTATGGCAGATTTAGATATTACGGAGCGGAGAATTCCTCAAGATGGTCGTATTAGAGTGTCTCCAGATGGTCTGAACCTAGTGGATTTACGGGTGAACACATTACCATTGCAGTTTGGCGAAAAAATTGTCATGCGGGTACTGGATGCATCAATCACAACCTTAGGTATTGACGAGCTTGGTTATGAAGATGACCAACGTATCGCTTACCTAACATTGCTTAACAAACCTCAAGGAATGATACTAGTTACAGGCCCTACCGGTAGCGGTAAGACTGTGTCTCTTTATACCGGCCTTGGCATTTTAAATACCGATGAGCGTAATATTTCAACCGCGGAAGATCCTGTGGAAATTAATATTTCTGGCATTAATCAGACGCAGATAAACCCCAAAGCTGGATATGATTTTCCCACTGCGATGCGAGCATTTTTACGCCAAGATCCTGATGTGATTATGGTAGGAGAAATACGTGACCTGGAAACTGCTGAAATCGCTGTAAAAGCAGCACAAACTGGTCATCTGGTGCTCTCAACACTGCATACGAATAGTAGCACCGAAACCCTTAATCGTCTTTTAAACATGGGCCTATCCACCTTTAATGTAGCAACCTCTGTATCGTTAATTATAGCCCAGCGCTTAGCAAGAAAACTGTGCACAAATTGTCGTCATACCATAGGTAAACTGCCTGCAGAGGTGCTTGGTGAAGAAGGCTTGACCGATATTGGCATTGACCCAGAAAAGTTTACATTATTCCAAGCCGTTGGCTGTGATCAATGTGTTCAAGGTTACTCAGGACGCGTGGGAATCTATGAAACCTTGGTGATTACTCCGGAGATATCTTCGATTATTTTAAGCGGAGGCAGCGCCACAGACATTTTATACAGCGCCCAGCAGCAAGGTTTTAGAACCATGCGAACATCAGCATTACGTAAAGTCGTCTCAGGCATTATTAGCATGGAGGAGGCTAACCGAATAACAACAAATTAAGGCTCTAAAACAATAACGTTGAACAACATAATAAAAATTTGCGAACAACTAGGATAAAAAAATGTCTGAAAATACAAACCCTACTTTTGTTTACCACGGATTTGACCGTAAATTAGAAAGCATAAACGGCAATATGCAAGCTGAAAACATCAATATTGCCCGAGCTCAAATACAAGCGCTTGGCATCTCGGTGGAGAGTATCAAAGCAAAACCAATTTTCAACTTTAACCTAATTACTCGAAAACAACTAACAGCAGATGAATTAATGATATTTTCACGGCAACTCTCTACCATGCTGAAAGCCAATTTGTCATTAATTCATGCTCTGGATGTCGCCGCACTGAGTGCTGAGAAACCCCATATTAAGCAATTCGTCCTATCACTAAAATCCGAATTAGCCGCTGGAAATAGCTTTAGTGCTACCCTAAAAAATCGTCCAGAAGTATTTAATGACCTCTACTGTAATCTGATCAGTGCTGGAGAGACCACTGGTAACCTCGACACTATTCTTGATCGTATTGCGACCTCCCAAGAAAAAACCCAGCAGCTTAAATCTTCTGTTAAAAAAGCTCTGACCTATCCCATAACGGTATTAATAGTTGCCTGCATTGTGGTGTCAGTATTATTGATAAAGATTGTACCTAGCTTTGAATCGACTTTTAATGGCATGGGTGCCGAATTGCCGCAATTCACACAGCTGGTCGTTAGGCTATCTGAGCTAGCCCAAAGCAACGGGCTTTTGGTAGTTGCATTAACTGGGCTAATAATGACGTTATTTAGCGTAGCATTTAAAAAATCTCAGCGCGTTACCTACTATGTTGATAAGCTAGCTCTGCATGTTCCTATTATTGGAAAGATACTGTTGTTAGCTGCAGTCTCTCGTTTTGCACGAACATTAGCAACCACCTATGGGTCTGGCATACCCATGTTGGGCGCTTTAGAAGCCTCAGGAAAAGCTGCAGGTAATCGCTATATTATCAAAGCAATTGAGGATGTGGCCTCTAACGTTAGTCAGGGCAGTCTTTTAGGTAACGCTTTGCATGAAAATGGTAATTTCCCCCCCCTGTTGATCCAACTAGCCAAAGTAGGGGAGGAAGCCGGAGAGTTAGAGGAAATGATTAACAAGGCCGCAGAGACCTATGAGAGGTCAGTGGATGACGCAGTCAGTGCAATGACCTCTGCTCTTGAACCAATTACAATGTCGTTTGTGGCGGTCGTTATTGGTGGTGTAATGGTGGCCATGTACCTGCCTATATTTAAGCTTGGTTCAGTACTATAGAATATACAGGCATGCTCAGCCCATTGCAGATTACAGTATCTGCTGATTTAGGACTCTTTTTATGACTTTATTCTTATCTAATAATGTCCCCTTTGAGGTAGTTATTGCCGCCGTGTTTATCTTTGGTTTGGTAATTGGTAGTTTTTTAAATGTGGTTATTTTAAGGCTACCTACTCAGCTTTATGCGACCTGGAAAGCTGATTCTGCAGCTTTTTTAGGTATAGAAAATATGGCGAAAGATGAATATCAGGAAACATTACTTTGGCCCTCTTCGCGGTGTCCTACATGTCGAGTGTCAATTAAACCCTGGCATAATATTCCCCTGCTTAGCTACCTACTTTTGCGTGGACAATGCGGTAATTGCCAAACCAAAATATCCTTGCAATATCCAGTAATAGAGCTGGTAACTGGTATTTTATTAGCAACAACAGCCTACCATTATGGTCTGCAAAGCAGCACGATTTACGCAATAATTTTTACTCTTTTACTAGTTTCTCTTGCAGGTATAGATTTCAACGAAAAATTACTACCCGATCAAATAACCTTGCCCCTACTTTGGCTGGGCTTGCTGGCTAATCTGGAAGGTACCTTTGTCAGTCTATCTGATTCTGTTATTGGTGCTATGGTAGGGTATTTGTTTTTATGGGCTATTTACTGGCTATTTAAACTACTGACCGGTAAAGAAGGTATGGGTTATGGCGATTTTAAGCTGTTAGCGGCGTTGGGTGCTTGGCTTGGCTGGCAAATGTTACCACTGGTGGTATTAATATCTAGCAGTATAGGCGCCATGATCGGAATTTTAATGATATTGGTGACCAAGCAAGGACGCGATACACAGATACCCTTTGGCCCATTTCTAGCTTTTGCAGGCTGGATTGCAATGCTGTGGGGCGAGGGTATTAAAGAAAACTATTTATCCATGGTTGGTTTACTTTAAACTCAGAATCTACGAAAACAACTTTATGGAATGATGATTGTGACTAAAAGCCCCTTTATTATTGGTCTAACTGGTGGTATTGGCAGTGGTAAAAGTACAGTTGCGTCCCATTTTGAGGCCTTAGGCATTGTCAGTGTGGACGCAGATCAAGCATCAAGAGCGGTTGTAGCACCAGGTATGCCAGCACTGATTGATATTGCAGAACACTTTGGTAATACCATTTTAACCGCTAATGGTGAGCTCAACCGAGCAAAACTCCGAGGGCTTATTTTTAGCTGCAAAGAAGAAAAAACATGGCTAGAACGCTTATTGCATCCATTGATTCGGACCTGGATTATGGATCAATTATGTCAGGCTCAAGGGCCCTATGTTATGTTAGAGTCGCCATTATTATTTGAAACCGACCAACATCTTCTGGTTGACTATGTACTGCTCGTTGATATCCCCATTGAATTACAACGTCAGAGGGCAGCGACTCGTGATGGAACAACAGCAGAACAGATACAGTCTATTATTGACAGCCAAATGCCGCGCGAAGAAAAGCGACACAGAGCTCAGTGGATCTTTGATAATACTCTTGATCAGGATACCATAGCACCGCGTGTAAATTCTTTACACCAGGTGTTCTTAGACCGTTCCAAACAAAATATAAAGGAGTAACTGATGACAACAACCGTGCAATGTCCCTCCTGTAATACTAAGGTTAGCTGGGTTGCTAAAAACACTCACCGACCGTTCTGCTCGCAGCGATGCCAACAAATTGATTTTGGAGATTGGGCTACAGAAAGTTTTAGTATTGCCGGAGATCCAACATTGGATTTGGCTTCGTTAGACACAGAAGACATGGATAGTTAATAGATTGACTCTACGGGTAAAGTAATCGCTCTAAAATCGGCGTATTAGCTGCCGGAAATCGGTACTCTTGGAGCTGATTTAAATGGACCCATCGAATCTCCTGCCCTTCTCGTCCTTTGGCTGTACCATTAAATGCGGTCACTGACCAAATATTTAGCACTACCTTTTTATCCCCATAATCATGTTCAACCACCATCAGAGGCTCAGCCACTGTTATGGCGATATCAAGTTCTTCTTTGAGTTCTCTAAACAGTGCTTGACGCTGTGTCTCAAGAGATTCGATCTTGCCACCAGGAAATTCCCAAAGACCACCCTGATGAAGGTGCTCGCCACGCCGAGAAATCAACAGTGTAGATTCATCACGACCATCATAAATTACTCCAGCAACCACTTGAATAGGTGCAGCGGGGTTCTGACTGCTGATAGGACTATTAAGTTCTGTACTCGGCATTAATTCGCACATAGTCATAGGTAAGGTCAGTGGTCCAAACAGTTGCACTGTGGTTACCACGGTTGAGGCGAACAGTAATGGTTATATCTTCTGGTTGCATCGCCCGCTGTCCATCGGCCTCAGTGTAACTAGGAGCGCGCGCGCCTTGATCAGCTATTAGCACATCATTAAGTAGTATCTGCACCTGATCGACATCCAAGTTATCAATCCCGGCACGACCAATAGCCGCTAAAATTCGACCCCAATTAGGATCTGAGGCTGACAAAGCGGTTTTTACCAAGGGCGATTCAGCGATGGTGTAGGCCACCTGTAGTGCTTCAGATTCATCTAGTGCACCCTCAATAGCCACAGAGACAAACTTACTTGCACCTTCGCCATCACGAATGATTGCCTGTGCAAGTTGAATAAAAATATCTGTTAAATGCCCAACGAAGCTCTCAAAGGTATCTTCATCGATAACAACACCACTGGCGCCTGTGGCCACAAGTACCACAGAATCATTGGTAGATGTATCACTATCCACAGTGATGCGATTAAAGGACTTGTCGCAGGCCAGGCGCAGCGCACGATGCAGAAGCTCATTATCTATCTTCGCATCGGTAGCTATGTAGGCAAGCATGGTGGCCATATTAGGTTTGATCATGCCAGACCCTTTGGCTATTCCTGTGATGGTAATCGGTCGATCCTGTCCATATTGCAAACTACTGCCTTTGGCACGGGTATCAGTAGTTAAAATTCCTTGAGCAGCATCAAACCAGCCAGTCTCACTGAGATCATTAAAGGCGCTGGGTAACCCGGCGACCAGTGTGTCTATGGGTAATGGCTCACCGATAACGCCTGTTGAAAATGGCAAAACAGAACTAACGTCAACATCGGCTAGCAAGGCCATTTCACGACACGTCCTTAAGGCATTTTGTATACCTTGGGCGCCAGTGCCTGCATTGGCATTTCCGGTATTAGTAACCAAATATCTAGGCACATGTTGATCCAAATGTTTTTTACACAGTGTGACCGGCGCGGCACAAAAAGCATTTTGGGTAAATAAAGCAGCAACAGAACTTCCATGAGCGATTTCCATAATCACTACGTCAGATCGTCCCAGTGTTTTAATTCCGGCGCTAGTGGTGCCTAACTTGAATCCAGCGACTGGATGCATGGGCGGAAAATTGTGTTGACCTGTGGCCATAAAAACCTCCTTTCGTTGGGCCGCTTAAATCTTTCCACAACAGTGTTTAAATTTTTTACCAGAACCACAGGTACAAGGGTCATTACGCCCCACTTTGGGGCCATCGCGCATAACTGGTTGCTGAGTTGGGTCTTGGTCACCACCAACCTTAGCTTCATCGTTTAAACCTGCTACCTGATTGTGCTGATATTCGCGATTTTGTTGTTCGCGACGCCGCCGCTCCTCTAGTTGAGCCATGTCATCCTCACTAGCGATTTCAATATGACTTAGATAGCGAATGGTATCTTGCTTGATGTTATCCAAGAGCTCTTCAAATAAAGCGAAAGATTCTCTTTTATACTCTTGTTTGGGGTTTTTCTGGGCATAGGCACGTAATCCAATTCCTTGCCGCAATTGGTCCATACTGGCAAGGTGCTCTTTCCAGAGATTGTCTAGCACCTGAAGCATTATCTGCCGCTCAACCTCACGCATTTGATCACCAACATGAGCATAACGCTCAACATAGGCCTCTTGGAGTTGCTTGGTGATTTGTTCCCGCAGACGACTTTCTTCTAAACGGTCATCTTCATCAAGCCACTGCTGAATAGGTAAAGATAATGAGAACTCCGACGATAATGCCTTCTCAAGGCCCGGAACATCCCACTGCTCTTCAATACTCATGGGAGGAATATGGGCACTGATACACTGTTCAGCAACATCCGCACGAACATTAGTAATAATATCTGAGATGTCATCATCTTCAAGAAGATCATTTCGCTGCTGATAAATGACCTGTCGTTGGTCATTAGCAACATCATCGTATTCAAGTAGGTGTTTGCGAATATCAAAATTGCGCCCCTCAACCTTGCGCTGGGCTTTGACAATAGCATTGTCTACCATTCGGTGCTCAATGGCCTCACCTCGCTCCATACCCATTTTCCGCATCATATTTCTTACCGTATCTGATGCAAACAAACGCATTAAAGGATCTTCTAGGGACAGATAAAAACGCGACACACCAGGGTCACCTTGACGTCCCGAGCGGCCCCTTAACTGGTTATCAATGCGACGTGACTCATGTCTTTCTGTGGCCACAATATGCAACCCACCAGCCTGTATAACCTTGCTATGACGTTCAGTCCAGTCCAGCTTTAGAGAGGCGATTTTCTCCTCAGTCACACCTTTTTGTTCACTTAGTTGCTTTAACTCAGCGTCAAGATTGCCACCCAGAACAATGTCTGTACCACGGCCGGCCATATTAGTGGCGATGGTCACCGCACCGGGACGTCCAGCATTGACAATAATATTTGCCTCTAATTCATGCTGTTTTGCATTGAGCACACTATGCTTGATCTTGGCCTTTTTTAACATTCCAGAAAGTAACTCTGATGTTTCAACTGAGGCTGTACCCACAAGTACTGGAGCATCTTTGGCAACAATTTCACGTATATCTGTAATTACTGCCTCAAACTTTTCTTCCTGACTTAAAAAAAGAAGATCATTTAGATCGATTCGAGCCACATCGACATTGGTCGGAATCACCATTACCCGAAGACCATAAATCTGCTCAAATTCATAGGCCTCGGTGTCTGCAGTGCCGGTCATACCAGACAATTTGTGATAGAGACGAAAGTAATTCTGAAAGGTTGTTGACGCTAGTGTTTGACTTTCTTGCTGGATCTTTAGCCCTTCTTTTGCCTCTATTGCTTGATGCAAGCCTTCTGATAATCGTCTACCGGGCATTGTTCTCCCGGTGTGCTCGTCAATAAGAACCGCTTGGCCGTCCTGTAAAATGTACTCTACATCACGAGAAAACAAGTGTTTAGCTCTCAATGCGGAGTTAACATGGTGAAGTAAACTAAGATTACTCGCCTGATAGAGACTTTGCTGCGGCTCTAAAAGCTCTTGTTTTATAAGTATCTCTTCAATTTTTTGATGTCCATCTTCAGTTAAATCAATACTTCTCGTTTTTTCATCGATGACAAAATCACCTACCACTGGTGTCTCTGACGCTCCTGGGACCGGAGCCTCGTTATCATCGTTTTCCTCTACGGCCTTCAAGCTGGTAACTAATCCACTCATGGTCTTGTATAATGCAGAACTATCTTGCGCCGCCCCTGATATAACTAATGGGGTGCGCGCTTCATCTATAAGAATAGAATCAACTTCATCGACAATGGCAAAATTGAGACCTCGCTGAGATTTATCTGCCAGACGCAAGGCCATATTATCCCGAAGATAGTCAAACCCAAATTCATTATTAGTACCGTAAGTAATGTCTGCAGCATAGGCCTGCTGTCGTGAACTCGGTTGAAGATCGCCTTGATCATCAACACCTAAGTAAAAGGAGTTTGCTGTATCTGCACCCTGATAAGACTGAACAACACCTACAGACATACCCAAGGCTTGATAAAGAGGAGCCATCCACTGGGCGTCACGTCGAGCCAAATAATCATTGACAGTAATCACATGAACACCATCGCCAGACAACGCATTGAGATAAGCGGCCAATGTAGCAACAAGAGTTTTACCTTCTCCCGTTCTCATCTCAGCTATTTTACCTTGATGAAGCGTTAAACCACCTATCATCTGCACATCAAAATGCCGCATGCCTAAAACTCTCTGCGAGGTTTCTCTCACTACGGCAAAAGCTTTGGGCAGAATCTGATCTAAGGTCTGACCTTTATCCAGTTGTTGGCGAAGCACAGCAGTTTGATCTTGAAGTGCTGCATCATCCAAGATTTTAAGCTCTTCTTCAAAGCGATTAATTGTAGTAACGATTTTGCGCATTTGACGCAACTCTCGATCGTTACTAGTACCAAAGAGTTTTTTGAATAGTTTGGACAACATACTATGTATTCCGTTAATAAACATTAGAGGGGTGGGCCACTAGCTAGCTACCCAGCACGAAAAAATCATTACGCTAAAGGTCTAACGAAGGGTGCGGCGAATGTAGGTTGCCGGGTCGACGGTACGACCGTTTTTATAGACTTCAAAATGAACATGAGGACCTGTGGATCGACCAGAGCTACCCATTTGGGCAATGACTTGGCCCTTTTTGACAATAGCTCCAAGGTCGGCAAGGTTTTTGTCATTATGTGCATAGCGAGTGACAAAACCATCACTATGGTTTACTTCAACCATCAACCCATAACCACTTTTTTGACCAGACCAAGTCACCACACCAGAGGCTACGGCAATAATTTCATCGCCTTTACGGCCCGCAAAATCAATACCCGCATGCCACTGATTTTTTCCATGAAAGGGGTCAACACGCATTCCATAAGACGAAGACAACCAACCTTTTTTTACCGGTCTGCCTGCCACAAACTGCTGATCTCTCAAATTCTTATCTGAAAGCATGGTTTTTAGTATTTGTAATTGCGCCTCTCGACTGCCAATTGAATCCTCTAATTTGGCAAACATCACTGACACTTTATCTTGTACATCTGCCTGTTCAGCAATTTCTACCAGAGAACCTTGAAGAGGCCCACCTACGCCAGGGGTTGAAGAGAAATCAAATTCACCATCTTCTAAACTGGCTATCTGAGTTAATTGCTCACCTAAGGCATCAAGACGAACAAGTCGTGAGCGCAATTTAGCCAGTTTCACGGTCATAGCAGACAAAGAATTATCTAATTGTTCTCGCCCCACTGCCACATCTTGCTGCTGCAAGACAATTTGATGCTGCATTTCAACGATACTGTTGTCAAATAACAATTGCCAGCGCCCATCGGCAATTTTCACACCCATAATTGCGCCTGTGGCTAAGGGCACACCCAATAACAAGACGGACAGAAGACATTTGGTCCAGCGATTAAGACCTATGGTCCTGACTTTGTCAGAATTATTATTGATGAGTATGATTTTCATTCTAAATCTTCATCTGCCTATTAGCTTGCATATGCAAAAGAAATCGGCATATCTTCAGGGTTGTTTTCAAAAGTAACAATCTCCCAGGCATCTTTATCTGCCATAAGTGCACGTAAGGATTCGTTATTCAAACCGTGTCCGGATTTGTGCGCATCATATTCTCCAATTAAGCTGTTTCCCACCACATAGAGATCGCCGATCGCATCCAAAATTTTGTGTTTTACAAATTCATCGCTGTAACGTAAACCTTGTTCATTGACAATATCATCATCGTCTATACCCACTGCATTGTCTAAACTTGCACCTCGGGCAAGGCCTATGGACTGAAGGTACTCTATATCTTTTACAAATCCAAAGGTTCTTGCTCTACTTACCTCTTTAACAAAGCTAGTACTAGAGAAATCGATGGTGGCATTTCGTGTCTGCCGACGAAGAACAGGATGATCAAAGTCGATAGAAAAATTAACCTTAAAACCATCAAATGGCCTGAATGTTGCCACCTTATCGTCTTGGGTGACAGTAATCGGCTTTTTAATCCGAATGAACTTTTTCGCAGCATCTTGTTCCAAAATACCTGCAGACTGAAGTAAAAATACAAAGGGCCCTGCACTGCCATCCATTATCGGAATTTCTTCAGCAGAGACATCGACAATAAGATTGTCCACACCAAGCCCAGCAAGTGCTGACATTAAGTGCTCGATAGTAGAAATACGGGTATCACCACTCACCAGAGTAGTGTGCAGGTTAGTATCACCAACATTCTCAGGAGTGGCCATAATAGAGACCATAGGCGCTAAATCAGTGCGCCGAAAGACAATACCACTGTCAGGTTCAGCGGCATGCAGCGTCAAATAGACTTTTTCACCCGTGTGAAGCCCTACACCGGTAGCGCGAATGCTATTTTTTATGGTTCGCTGTTTTATCATGTCAGTTCCCAAGCCTTAGTAGAGGATGGTACCAGACATGCCTCTTATCGCCAAGATTTTTGAAATCTGAGGCGAGGCGATAAGAGACTTATACTAAGCGGTTAATCAGCCTGTTTTCTCAAAAAGGCCGGCACATCCAAATAATCAAGCTCTGTATCTGCCTGTACATCGGTTTTTCTAACAGCAGTGCCATCGGTTGAGGCTGGTCCGCGCCTAAAGCTTGTAGGCTGCTCAAGACGTCCCCAGTCAATATCACCACTGGTTTTTCTCGGAGGTTGATTCTCTACTATTACTCCTCGAGGACCAGTTTTTGCACTTGGACTACGCAGTCCTGTTGCAACTACGGTGACGCGCAATTGATCATTTAGCTCTGGATCAAACACACTACCGACGATAATGGTGGCATCTTCATCGGCAAATTCACGCACCGTATTGCCGACATCTTCAAACTCTCCTAGAGTAAGATCGTATCCACTGGTGATGTTCACCAAAATACCCTTGGCACCCTGTAGATTAACGTCTTCCAAAAGAGGGCATCGAATAGCGCTTTCAGCTGCAACAGAAGCACGATCTGGACCAGTGGCATCGCCGGTTCCCATCATAGCCATTCCCATTTCTGACATGACGGTTCTTACGTCAGCAAAATCGACATTTATTAATCCATCTAAAAGAATCAGATCAGTAATGCCTTGGACCGCGCCAAACAAAACATCATTAGCATGTTTGAATGCATTGATAACTGTCATATCTTTGCCCAATACCTGTAATAGCTTTTCGTTGGGAACTATAATCAGCGAATCAACACGCTCTTTCAGTTGAGCAATACCTTCATCAGCGATACCCATGCGCTTGCGCCCCTCAAAGGAAAACGGTCGCGTTACAACACCAACGGTTAATATACCCATCTGTTTAGCAATTTCAGCAATAACAGGTGCACCTCCTGTACCTGTCCCGCCACCCATACCTGCGGTTATAAAGACCATATCAGCACCTTCTAACACCTGGGCGATACGCTCTTTATCCTCCATCGCTGCTTGGCGACCAATCTCAGGGTTAGCACCTGCACCAAGCCCTTTCGTCAAGGCTCCGCCTAACTGAAGCACTGTTGCGTTGTCTAAATTATGCATAGACTGTGCATCTGTATTGGCGCAAATAAAATGTACGCCATCTATATTACTTTCGATCATATGGCGAACGGCGTTACATCCACCGCCGCCAACACCAACCACTTTTATTTCTGCATTCTTGGGAATGCTATCGACTAACTCAAACATATTGTTCTCCTTATTTGCGCCTCACAATTAAACTAACTTACTGCCAGTAACAGACAGCTCTTAAACTCCACCTTCAAACCAATTTTTGAGTCTTGTAAACACACCACCAGACTGCTTTTGTATCAAATCGCCACGACCATATTTACTTTGCTGTTCCATTCCAAAGTGAAGCAGTCCAACACCCGTGGAATAGATAGGATTGCTCACGATATCCGACAGACCTTTAACATTACTTGGGGCCCCTATGCGAACTGGCATATGAAAGATCTCTTCTGCTAATTCTGTGACACCTTCCATTTTTGACGTTCCACCAGTTAAAACGATTCCTGCAGCGATTAGTTCCTCAAAGCCACTACGACGCAATTCTGCCTGCACAAGGGTAAATAGCTCGTCATACCGGGGCTCAACTACCTCAGCCAATAATTGCCGCGACATATCTCTGGCATCTCGATCACCAACACTAGGAACCTTGACTGTTTCTTCTGGTCGTGCAAGCTTTGCCAACGCGCAAGCATATTTAATTTTTAGCTCTTCCGCGTGAGGCGTTGGCGTGCGTAATGCCATGGCGATATCATTAGTGACCTGGTCACCAGCAATAGGAATTACGCCGGTATGACGAATAGCACCCTCGGTAAAAATAGCTATATCTGACGTCCCACCACCAATATCAACGAGTGCCACACCAAGTTGTTTCTCATCTTCTGTCAAAATCGCATGACTTGAGGCTAATTGCTCAAGCACCACATCATCAACCTCTAAGCCACAGCGTCTTATGCATTTTTTTATATTCTGAGCGGCGTTAGCAGCACAGGTCACAAGATGAACCTTGGCCTCTAAACGAACCCCTGACATACCAATTGGTTCTCTTACACCTTCTTGATCATCAATAATAAATTCTTGGGGCAATACGTGAAGAATCTCTTGATCAGCTGGAATAGCCACTGCCCTTGCTGCATCGATTACTCGATCTACATCTAAAGACTGCACTTCACGATCTCTTATCGCCACAATGCCATGGGAATTCAGACTGCGAATATGACTGCCTGCAATACCAGCATAAACTGAATGAATCGAACAGCCGGCCATAAGTTCTGCTTCTTCCACAGCACGCTGAATCGAGTTGACGGTCGCTTCGATATTAACCACCACACCTTTTTTCAAGCCAGATGATGCATGCATTCCAGTACCGACAATTTCTAGGTCTCCACTGCTGTTGATAGAACCCACAATGGCCACCACTTTAGATGTGCCTATATCTAGGGCAACAACCATGTTTTCTTCGTTTGAATTAGTCATTTTCTCATCCTTTCCCATCAACATTTACGTTTTTTCGGAATCTGTGGTTATTGGGTTGATCTTGCTGGTAGCAGTAATCTTTTGATCTTTCCAGGACACGGCTAGGCCATTGGGATAACGTAAATCAACAGCACTTATAGTGTCACTTTGAGTCTCTAAGCCTGACCGCCACACAATCGCTAGCCGCTGCATCTTTTCAACAATGTTGCCGCGACCCAACACTATTCTCAGTCCACTTTTGGTATCAAACCGCCATGCACCCACCGCATCTCGCTGTAACTCAGCCAACTTTAAATCCACTGGAATCAACAGTTCAGAGATCAATTGATACTGCTCTACCATGTCCTGAGAACTTCCATAATCAGCTTCTAATACCGGCAAAGAATGTAGCCTACTATTTTCAGGAAGAGTCAGTTGATCGCCTAATTTGTTGAGAAATCCGTCGCGACCCCACCGCGCAATTGGCACTTCCTCAAGCACCTCAACTTGCAATGTTGAAGGCCACTCTCGCCTAACACTGACCTCATGAATCCAAGGATGTTGCTGTAACTCTTGTCTCAGCTCATGCAGATTCATACTGAGAAACCCTCCATCTATTTCCTGTAGTACCAAGTCTGCCAACTCAGACTCTTGAAGATGAATAAACTCACCTCCAATGGTGACTCTTGTAAGTGGCGTATCAATTTGCTTATAAATAAAATCGGCGCCATACAGTGTGGCAATAAATATCATCACCATAAGCAGGCGCAAAAACTTTTCTGTAAGATCACCGATGATTCCAGTTTCTTTCTGCGAATGGCGGTTTGCACCTCTTATCATCTTTTTATTCATCGCAGGAAGCCTTTAATATTTCAAACACTAACTGATCAAAATCTAGACCTACTGCAGCCGCCGCCATAGGCACCAAACTATGGCTTGTCATTCCAGGAACCGTGTTCACCTCTAACAGTTGAAACTGATCTATCTCATCTGTCATTATGTCCACTCGACCCCAGTCCTTGCAGCCCAGGCTCTTAAACGCAGCAAGTGAAATTTGTTGTATCTCTCTTTCGCGCTCGACCGAAAGTCCACTGGGACAAAAGTATGACGTTTCATCAGAGTAATATTTTGCGTCATAGTTATAAAACTCGTGATTAGCACTGATGCGTATAGACGGTAAAACACGGCCATTGACAATAGCGACCGTATATTCATTACCCTCTAACAGAGGTTCAGCAATAACAGTAGTATCAAACTCCGCAGCTATTGCCCAAGCTTCCTGAAGTTGCAGTGGGGTGGTCACACGGCTCATTCCAATACTGGAACCCTCTGATGCAGGCTTAACCATACTTTTTCCACCTAAAGCATGGAGGGTTTTAATCCAATCGGTTTCTTTGGTAAGCACAAAAAAGTGACTTGTAGGTAAACCCATCTCTTGCCAAAGCTCTTTGCTGCGCTTTTTATCCATAGCAAGTGCTGAAGATGTAACACCACTACCGGTATAGGGAATATTTAAATCATCTAAAACACTCTGCACAGTCCCGTCTTCGCCTCCAGGACCATGCAATGCAATAAATATACGATCTAGGTTCAGCCCTTTTAGCTGTTGACTAATGTCATCGCCAACATCAATAGGGTGTGCACTAATACCAAGATTCGTTAAGGCTTGGTAAACTGCAGTCCCAGTCATCAATGAAATCTCGCGCTCAGCGGATGTACCGCCATATAAAACGCCGACAGAACCATACTGCTTAGCTGTCTTGATTAACGTTGATTCAATAGTCATGACTGAACCCGACCTAGCTTACTATCGGACAATAAAGCTACTAATTTAGTGACACTTCCAGCCCCTTGAGTCAGAACCAAATCATCTGCCAGAACCAGTTCACCTATCACCGTGGGAACCTCTTCTAAATGAGCTACATGAATAGGCTCAACCAAGCCCTTTTGTCGAATACTGTGACAAAGATTTAGACTACTTGCTCCGGCAACAGCGGATTCACCTGCCGCATACACATCCAAAACAATAAGTACATCAACCTGGGACAGCACTTCAACAAAGTCGTTAAAAAGATCTCGAGTTCGTGTGTAACGATGTGGCTGAAAAGCCATTACCAAGCGTTTTGAGGGCCATCCAGCGCGAACCGCGTCAATAGTAGCCTTAACTTCTGTAGGATGATGTCCGTAATCATCCACCAGCATTGCGTGACCATCGTCAATCGGATATTCACCTATCGTTTCAAATCTACGACCGACACCAGAGAATTTTCGTAGACCTTCAATAATCGCTGCATCTGGTATACCTTCATCGCTTGCTACTGCTACAGCTGCTGCAGCATTAAGTGCATTGTGACGTCCAGGAATATTCAATGTAATAGACAATGGTGCCAAACTATCTGGACGATCAATTACAAAATGCGACTGCTGTGCCTTACTGGAAAAGCTATGAATTTGATACGCTGCACCTTCACCAAAACCATAACTAAGAATCGGACGACCAACCGCAGTCAGCAAACTTTTGATCACCTGATCATCTGTGCATAGCACTGCCAAGCCATAGAACGGTAAATTATGTAAGAATTGTAAAAAGGTGTCTTTTAGTCGACCAAAGTCAAAGCCATAGGTCTCCATATGATCTGCTTCTATATTTGTAACCACAGATACCATAGGTTGTAGATGCAAAAATGATGCGTCACTCTCATCCGCTTCGGCAATCAAATAACGTCCTTTACCTAATTGCGCGTTAGTACCTGCACTATTAACTCTGCCGCCCACAATAAAAGTAGGATCACGTCTATCGGCAGCAAAAATAGCAGCAATTAAGCTAGTAGTGGTGGTTTTCCCATGAGTCCCGGCCACCGCAATCCCATGGCGATAACGCATTAACTCAGCAAGCATTTCGGCACGACGTACGACAGGAATACCTCGTTCGATGGCAGCAGATATCTCCAAGTTATCAAAAGTAACTGCTGAAGATTTCACCACAACATCAGCACCATTAATATTATCTTTGCTATGACCTTTAAAAAGAGTTGCACCGGCAACTTGAAGCAGTCTTGTACTTGCATTTATCGCCAGATCAGAACCAGAAATATCATAGCCTTGATTTAGCAGCACTTCGGCAATACCGCACATACCACTTCCACCGATGCCTACAAAGTGAATTCGGCGAATACGACGCATTTCAGGAACAAAAAACTCGGATTTAACCACCATTGGCTACCTCCAAACAGATCTCAGCTACATGCTCAGCGGCTAGATTTTTAGCCAAAGATCGTGCATTTAATGCCATGGATAGCCTCTTTTGAGGACTTTTTATCGTTGCTAAAATAATCTCAGATAATATTTTTGCATCAATGACGTTTTGCGAGATTATAACGGCAGCGTCATGGTCCACTAACAACTGACCATTGGCGGTTTGATGGTTGTCAATAGCGAAGGGAAAGGGTATCAATAAGGCACCCAAACCCGCAGAGGTAAGCTCGGCGACAGTTAAGGCACCTGCGCGACAGATCACAAAGTCTGCCCATTCATAAGCAGTGTCCATTGCTTCAATAAAAGGAACAATCCTAAGATTATCTGCATCAGTATCAAACCCTGCTGCGACATACTGATCTTGCGTTGTTTTTGCATGAAGCTTACCAGTTTGATGCAAAACTGCGGGCACTAGGTTCTTTGGTAAGTTAGCTAATGCCTCTGGCACTAGCGTATTAATTGCTAAAGCACCGCGACTACCACCTAAAATCAATAGGCGCATAGGTCCTTTGCGGTCAGCAAATCGGATCTCGGGTGAGGATATTTTTGCAATTTCCGGCCTTACCGGATTACCGCACCACTCGCCCCGTACATGGACATTAGGAAAACCTTGCATAATCCGCTTAGCAAACAACGCGCTCAGTCGGTTGGTCGTGCCAGCTACGGCATTTTGTTCATGGATCACAACTGGAATGCGCTTTAGCCAAGCGGCAACCGCACCAGGTCCAGATGCAAATCCACCCATACCCAAGACTACCTGGGGTTTGAATGTCGACAAAACACGAAATGCCTGATAGATCGATTGCAACAAAAAGAATGGCGTTTTTAATAGCACACCCAAGCCTCGACCACGGATACCTTCTACATTTAAGTAATACAAATCAATATTTTGCTTGGGAACTATTTCTGACTCAATGCCTTTGCGCGTGCCCATCCATGCGATCACAGCATTTTCAGCACATAAGCGCTCAGCCACAGCCAACGCTGGAAATACATGACCACCTGTGCCTCCAGCCATAATCATCACTCTGGTCTGCTTAGCGTCGGCCATTTAAGATCCTCCGCTTATCCGAGTCTGTTTCTTTTAGATCATGAGAGAAGCGCAGCAGCATGCCGATCATGGCACAAGAGACAAGTAGACTACTGCCACCATAGCTAACAAAAGGAAGCGTCAAACCCTTAGTCGGAAGAAGTCCTGCGTTCACACCTATGTTGATAAATGTCTGGCCGCTTATAATCAAACCAAAACCAATTAAAACAAAGGCGGCATACCAAGACTGCTGACTAATAGCTTGTCGACTCAACACAAAGATACGTAGAATCATTAAGCAGTAAAGTCCAATAAGACCAATAACACCCAAGAAACCGAATTCCTCAGCGAAAATGGCAAATACAAAATCAGTATGTGCCTCAGGCAAGTACAACATTTTTTGTACAGACTGCCCAAGACCGACACCGAACCATTCGCCTCTGCCAAAGGCAATTAATGATTGGGTCAACTGGTAACCACTATTAAATTGATCAGACCAAGGATCTAAATAGGCTGTTATTCGCGCCATCCGGTAAGGTGATGAATCTTTCAACCACCATAGAGCGGCAGCGCAGATGGCAATGAGAAAAACATATTGTCGCAACTTGGCGCCACCAAGAAATAGCATTGCCATAAAGGTGCCGCTTAAGACCACTACGGAACCAAAATCAGGTTCCCGTATTAATAGACCACAGAGCACGACCAAAAGTAACATCAGTCGGGCAAAGTGCCGCCAGTCTTGAGCCATCTCTGTACGATAGTAATCCAAATAAGTGGCTAGGAAAACGACAGTAGCCACTTTGACCAACTCTGACACTTGAAGAGTGAAACCGCCCACTGCCAGCCACCGCCGACTGCCATTTAATTCCCTGCCAACTCCTGGGATTAAGACCATTATTAATAGTACAAAAGATATAAAGATCCACAGACGTGAATATTTAGACCAAAAAGTGGCTGGCACAAAAAACGTAGTGGCCATCGCTAGGGCAGCTACCACTAGATACACTAAATGACGTTTGAAAAAGAATAACTCGTCTCCTAGCCTATGATCGCCAAAACTAAACGAGGCTGAGCTAATCATGACAAGACCAATTGATAGTAAAGCCATTACTGGAATCAGTAACGACATATCTAAATGCCACTGCCGATGATTTTGCTTAGAAATAGACAAGGGAATGCTTATTAGCATAAAGCCCTCCGATCACTATAAGACGCCAAGACTGCCAGCTGAAAACATCGTCCGCGCTCTTCAAAGCCAGTAAACAGATCAAAACTTGCACAGGCTGGAGAGAAAAGTACTATATCGCCTGCAACGGCTTGCTGCTTTGCAAGATCAACGGCGGCCAGCAAAGAATCAACGTGGGATATATTTGTCCATGGTTGTAATGACTGCTCAATCAGCATGGCATCCTGACCAAATAAGATACTGTGTTTCACGAATCGATTAGCAACACCAGTCAAATCACTAAAGTTTTGACCTTTGCCTTGGCCTCCAGCGATTAATACAATATTTTTGCTGTTCTCAGCGCCAAAACTTTCTATCGCAGCAACGGTTGCTCCAACATTGGTACCCTTTGAGTCATCAATAAATAATATATTATCGATAGTAGCGACAGACTGACAACGATGCGCAAGACCCGAATAAACGCCCAACACCTTCAGCATGGCCACGATTGGCAAGTCCAACGCGGTACCAAGGGCCAATGCCGCTAGAGCATTAGCCATATTGTGCCGACCCTTTATTGCGACATCATCAACCTTAATAAAAGACTCAGAACCACAACAGAGATAATCCTCACCATTAATGCGCTTCAGACCAAAATGGCCTTCTGTAGGTTCATCTAATCCAAAGGTAATCTGTTTGATTACCCGTTGATTGATGTGTCTAGGGGTAAGTGCGGTCAAACCGTCCTGACGATTAGTCACCGTCACCGAGGCTCCAGAAAAAATCTTATGTTTTGCACTAACGTAGCTGGCAATAGTCTTATGGCGATCCATATGGTCGGGGCTAACATTTAATAAGCACGCTATGGCGCCCTGACTTGGCGTCATCATTTCCAATTGAAAACTGGACAGTTCAAGCACATATAAGTCTCGTTCTTCATCAAGCAAATCAAGCATAGGGACACCCAAATTTCCACCTATACCTGCATTTAGCTCTGATTGAAGAGCCATATCGCCAAGTAAGCTAGTAACGGTGCTCTTACCGTTAGAACCTGTAATCAAGACCACAGGAGCCTCAACAGCCGCAAGAAATAAACCAAGATCGCCTACTATTTCAATTCCTAAGGCTTGAGCCTCTTGCAATACCGGCTCTTTAGGAGAAATGCCAGGACTTAGGACGATAAGATCAAGATTACTCAAAACCGCCGAGTTAAAAGAGCCCAAAAAGGTCTCGACACTCGGATATGTCAATCTAACCTCAGCTAATGATGAGGGCGTATCTCGACTATCAACAAAGACAAAAGAAATATCTGAGGATGCCAAAAATCTAGCCACAGAAAGACCTGTGACACCCATGCCAAAGATCCCTATTCTGCGGTTTTTAAGATTTTCTCTGTGCATTCTCTGTACCATGGTCTATCTAATTTTTAATGTCGCTAGGCCAACTAAGACCAGCACTACGGTAATAATCCAAAAGCGTACAATAACTCGCGGTTCAGGCCACCCTTTCAGTTCAAAGTGATGATGGATTGGTGCCATCCTAAAAATGCGCTTGCCGGTCAATTTAAAGGATGCAACCTGTAAAATGACAGAGAGAGTCTCCATCACAAAAACGCCACCCATAATCACTAAAACCAACTCTTGACGAACAATCACAGCCATCACTCCAAGTGCTGCGCCAAGTGCTAGGGAGCCTATATCGCCCATAAACACCATAGCTGGATAGGTGTTGAACCAAAGAAAGCCTAATCCAGCACCGCACAACGCTGCTGAAATAATTAACAACTCACCTGTACCACTGATAAAGGGAATATGCAGATAACTGGCGAACTGATAATTACCGGTGAGGTAAGCGATAAGCCCTAGAGCACCGCTTACCATTACAGCAGGCAAGATGGCTAAACCATCAAGACCATCAGTAAGATTCACTGCATTACTGGTGCCGACGATGACAAAATATGTCAAAAGGATATAGGCTGGACCCATCTGCAAAGCAATATCTTTAAAGAACGGTACAATTAACTCAGTTTCAGCAGGTAATTGCGCCGTATAGTAGAGTGCACTGGCCGCCGTTAGACCAAATAGAGACTGCCAAAGATACTTCCACCGTGCGGTTAATCCTCGCGGATTTTTTTCAACCACCTTGCGGTAATCATCCACCCATCCCACTAAGCCAAAAGCAAGGGTGGTGCCAAGTACAATCCATACATAACGATTACTCAAATCTGCCCAAAATAATATACTGACGAACATGGCCAATAAAATTAAGGCGCCACCCATGGTAGGAGTCCCGGCCTTTTTAAGATGGGACTGAGGGCCATCACTACGAATAGCTTGACCCATTTGAAGATCATTAAGTTTCTGAATAACCCACGGGCCGGCCACCCAGCTAATAATCAATGCAGTTATAACCGCCAAAATGCCACGTAGCGTCAGGTATTGAACAACCGAAAAAGGGCTGTAAAAATTACTCAAATAATCAGCCAACCAAACTAACATAGGGCCTTACCTCTATTTATTAATCCGTTGACAAAAAACTCCATGTTAGCGCTTCGGGATCCCTTAATTAAAACCGTCAAGCTCTCTCCATTGGTAGCAAATTGTTCCACCTGCTGAACAAGAGACATCAATAAAGTGTTTTTATCTGAAAAGTGTGACCCACCAAACTCAGCACAGGCATACTCACTATCCAAGCCGATGCTATAAAGACTATTTATACCTGATTTTTTAGCGTACTGGCCGACCTGTTGATGCATAGTTACAGACTGTTCACCTAGCTCACCCATGTCACCCATTACCAAAATACAATGATCCTTTGCGCAGGCTAGAACATCGATAGCAGCTTTAAACGAGTCCAGATTGGCATTGTAGCTATCATCAATAAGCCTGAAGGTCTCAGAGATTTTGTATTGCTGCAGACGACCATTAATATCACTCATTTTCTCCAAACCACTCACAATCTGAGTAATGTTGACGCCAACAGCATAGCTGCAGGCAGCTGCTGCTAAACTGTTACTTACCGAATGTCTTCCAGGAATCTTTAATTGTACTAAGGATTTTTCGCAAGTACCGTTATTTAATGGTCTAATAACGAGCTCAAAACGAAAATATCCGTCCCCATTGTCATATATCTCTCTAGCAAAAATATTGGCTGAAGCGTCGCTA
>DNBN01000259.1 GCA_003491845.1 Porticoccaceae bacterium
TGCTGTTTCAGATGGTGACCACAACAATCGAGCCGAACCGGACATGTCAAACCTCGCGAATATAGCATATCAGTGCTACTATAGGGATTAGAAATATTTTACATCTTGCCCAGAGTTACTTCTTAAGGCAATAGATGCAGTCTATTACGGATAGCAAGAAGTGGTAATTTATCTCTACAATATTTTCTAGGCGCCTAAGCCAGAAAGTTAATTAAAATTTTCTGGTTAGCTCATCACAAAAAAAGACGACCATTAATAATGGAAGAGACCATATTTATTATTTCAATTGGAACTTGTCTGAGTTTTAGTGCGAGCAAGTTAGTGTTGATTACATTGAATCATAGTTTTGTCGGAAGGTAGCATCACGAGGGCTCAAAACAGCACCGTTTTCACCATAGCAATAATGCGCCGCCCAAGGTAATGCGGCTTCATCAGCTATTTTAGAAATTTCCTTAAGATAGGGTAATCCATCAGAAGCTAGACCATCAACGATTTGTTGCCAATTTGGATATGCCAAAAAAGCATCTTGCCAAATTGCCCGACCCGCTAAGAAACCTGACGCTCCTGCTTTAAATGCATGCAAAAGGATATCACGGAAGGAGTTTTTTTCAGCGCCAGCTGACAACATCACCCAAGGTCTTCCTGCGAGTCTACCCATCTCGTCAAAGAGTTGCTGAACCTTATCTGAGCCATCAACCATGTTGGCATTTACGGGACTTTCTAATTTAAATAAGTCAACGCCATACTCAGGCTTTGCAAATTCTTCAACAGAAGCCAATACAAGGTCGCTGTCCTTCTCTTTCATTTCAATGTAGCCGTGTGATCCAGATAACTCACTGCGCAAAGGATATAAAAGTAATTCAAGCAGGAACGGGATATCAAAACGGGCACATTCTGCACCAACTCTTCTCACATAATCTTTTTGAAAAGCGATGTTTTCGGGTGAGGCATCTGGTCTATACCAAGCAAGTACTTTAACTGCATCTCCACCAAGCCGTTTAATTTTACTGACTGTCCAGTGATCAATGTTGTTTGAAAAGCGGCCTGCATTGCTTTCCCTGAATATTGAATCTTCAAGCGTCACTACCAAACCTTTATCTCTGGCCAACTCGTCGAACGCTGCAGGTATACCAAAATGTGGATCTAATAAAATAGCTGAGCTTGGTCCCTGCAATTGCCTCACAATTTGTAATTTAAACTTAGCAACTTCATCCCATGGAGCCTCCGGCAGGCCAAAATGTTTAGCAATCGGTTCTTTGATAGGTGGGCGCTGGTCAGCTGCCACCATTTTGAAAAGGCCTTTTTTGTCTGCTAGACGGCGCATGCCGAGCAGCTTTCCAGGTGATAAATGCATATCAATGTTCCTCCATAAAAGTATAACAACTCTGGCGATCAGGAGAAGCTGATATTCCTCCAAATTTTCTGCACTTCATTGCGGCAGCAGCATTAGCAACCTTGATAGCAGAACCTTCGCTCATCTCCTCACCTAAACAAAGAGAAAAAATACCGTGCCAGACGTCACCAGCGCCAACAGAATCGACAGTTCTAACAATAAATGCTGGGATATTAGTTATCACGTTGTTCTGAAGATACCATACTCCATTTTCCCCGTCGGTCACACAGACCCAACAGCCGGTAACATCTTCTGCCCTTCGCAAACCTGTCTCGATATCGCAACTTGGAGCAAATGAATCCAATCCTTGTCTTGAAAAAGCTAAGTGAGTTGCTCCATTAGCATGGTTTTCTGTAAATGGTGCTTCTGCATCAATTATTATTGGTACGTTTCGTTTTTTACCAAACGCTATGGCCCAGTTAGTCAATTCTGGGTGTCGATTATCGGCTAGCACAGCACATGGTCTATAGTCAGATTTTAATGTTTGTGACAACTCAGTGAATCCTTTGCCTGGAAAATTGAATGTCTGCCGTTCACCTCCACTATCTACGAATGCTGCAGACACTGAGGACTGGGTACCTGCTGATATTAAACTCATTGACATATCTACAGATTCATCAATCAGGCTCTGACGAATAAAATTTCCTATCATATCATCACCTAAATAGGTGATGAGTAGAGGCTGTGCCCCAAATCTAGCCATCGCGATGCTCGCATTGGCTCCTGGGCCCCCAACAACAAAGCGGCAATCATTTGCTCTAAATTTTTCACCACGATCGGAAAAATGGTCAATTTCCATAATTAGATCAACTGTCGCCCGCCCCGCTACTAATATTGATGCCGGCTTATTCATTTGGAAAACTTGGCGCGTTCAAGCCATTTATTCGAACATTTATACAGGCTGGCTTTTTACATAAAAAAGCTCGCTGAAAAGCAGCAGAGAGTTCATCAAGATTAGTAACATATTCACCATGGCCACCAAGTGCAACGGCTACCTCGTCGTATCGGGCATCAGTTAGCCCACACGCAAACACCCTGTCTGGCCCAAACTGCTGCTCCTGTATTCTAACTTCAGCATTCCATTTGAGGTCATTGCCTATTACGACTATCACCGGAAGATTTTCACGCACTGCGGTTTCAAACTCAGCGAGATGAAAACCAATAGTACCATCTCCCATAAAAGCTAAGATATGCTTTTCGGGGTATGCAAGTTTAATAGCCATGGCATAGCTCAAGCTGCCACCAATAGCCCCCGACGTCCCGTTAATCATAATTAGATAACGGGTTAGAAGAGACTGTACCCATTGACCAATTTCACCACCATCCGAAACAGCAATGACGTCATCGCGAGAAGACAAAATTGTATTTACCGTAGAGGCGAAAGTTAAAGAGTTTAGTTCGGCATGGTTTGTCTGGTTTTCTAAAATAGAAAAATCACGGTGGTCAATGGCTCTGCGCAGCGCGGCAACCCATTTACGGCCACCGGTTCTCTCAGAAGCCAGTTTTTGAAGCATATCAATCGCAGTTAATGGCCCAATATCTTCAGCTTCCTTCAACCTATCACCAAGGTTGTTACGCGCTTTCGTCACAAGCTCATGGCTGCCAATGTAAGCAAACCATTCAGCATTTGCATTAAAGGCTTCAACTGACCCATATGAAAGTGTGAAATCTATCGGTTTTCCAACCACAATTACTAAATCAACAAGGTTAATCATTGATTTAATATTGCCAAGCCTTGGGTCATTAAAGCCCCGTGGGCTCTCCATCATAACCACAGGAGCATTAAGCTGCGTCTCTAGTTCTTTTAGTTTTTCTGCAAAATGGGGCATCCCAAAGAAGGGACCGACGATAATTAATGGCCGTTCAGCCGACGCAAATGCCTTAATAAGTCTTGCCGAGGGTTCCTCTACATCTCGAGCACTTTTATAGTCTTGCTTTAAATCAGTAAATGGTTCAGCTAGTTCAGTGTTTAAGATATCTGCTGCGAGTGCCAGGTGTGTAGGGCCTGGAACACCGTCTTTTGCAAATTTGATAGCTTTTAAAACATTCGGAATGAGATTTTTTGTCTCGTTAATTCTCTCAGAGTATTTAGTCAGAGCACAGGTTATTTTTACCTGGTCCATTTCCTGAAAACTTCCCTTTCCATCTAATTCTACCTCGGAATCACCACTAAGCAACAGAACAGGTGTTTGTGATTGAGTTGCTGTAAATAAAGGAGCTATTGCATTACAAAGGCCCGCTCCTGCTGTGACCATCGCAACACCAATTCTGCGTGTCATTCTTGCATATGCTTCTGCCATATAAACTGCAGCAGCCTCGTGCCTCACATGTATTATCCTGATATCCTCATCAAGGCAGGCGTCAAATAGAACCATTATTTGATTTCCTGAGAGGGCAAAAATAGTATCTACCCCCTCAGACTTTAGAATTTTAATTAAAGCGATAGATGCTTTCATAACTCAAACCCCAAATTTTTATTTAGCCGTTCTGAAAAGGAGAACATAGAGTGCCTCATTGTCAGCCAATCGA